>JBJOOW010000062.1:0-6109 GCA_046051095.1 Bacteroidota bacterium
CTGAAAGATGAAAAAGGATTTAACGCCGACCTTGGTTACCGCGGTACTATATACAACTGGTTTAATTTTGATGTGAGTGTATTTTGGCTGCAATACAACAACCGCATAGGGCAGTTACAGATTGTAGATAGCGCGTACAATATTTACCGCTACACCACCAACGTAGGTAAAACACGCAGCCTGGGCACCGAGTTGTTTGCCGAGATAGATGCATTGGGCGCAGCCGGTATAGCCAGGCGCACCGGTAACCTGGTTATTTATGTATCGGCCGGGTATACCAACGCCGTTTATATTAAATCGGCTTACAACAATGTTGCTGGCAAGTTTGTAGAATTTGCCCCGCAACTTACCCTGCGTGGTGGTATTACCTACCGGTACAAAAAATTCAGCACAACAATTTGCGTGGCTTATACCACCCAACAGTATACCGATGCTACCAACGCCACCTTTACGCCAACTGCCGTTAACGGATTAATACCGGCATACTATGTAATGGACTGGAGTGCGAAGTACTCGGTTAAATGCATACAACTACAAGCAGGCATAAACAACCTGACCAACAACATATACTATACCCGCAGGGCGGTAAGCTACCCCGGCCCGGGTATTATGCCATCGGAACCCCTAACGTTTTATTTTACCCTTGGCATTAAGTTAAACGACTTAGTAAAACAGAAAAAATTTGAAACTTATTAATAACCATTAAAACGAGTGATACATGAACACAGACAACAATTTTGTAGCTATTAATTACATTGACTGCAACGAAGATTACAAAACCAGATTTGAGCAACTATTTGGCAGCCGCGCACACGCTATAGACCGTATGCCGGGCTTTAAAAACATGCAGGTATTAAAACCGCAGGATGGCCAAAGCAGCTATTTGATAGTGAGTTTTTGGGAGTCGGAAGATGCGTTTAAAGCATGGACCGGTTCGCCGGAATTTATAGAGGGCCATAAACGTGGGTTTGAAGACCTGGCAAAAGCCAAAGCCGAAGGTAAACCAGCCCCAATGAAATCATCGTTTAAAACATACAACGTAATTTCGCGATGAGCAACGGAACAGAACATACAAAGCAAGAAAGCAAAACCAAACTATGGCTTAAGCGCATTGGCGCAGCGGGCTTCCTTTTCTTTTTAATAAAAGGATTGGTTTGGGTTGGCATTTTTGTAGCAGTTTGGATGGGCCTTATTAACAAGCAATAGTAATACGATATGATAGTTTGTAAAGATACCAAGCCTAATAACGATTCGCCCTGCATTTTGCAGCAGCTAATGAGCAAGTTTGCCCTGCCTAAAAAGGATAAGTGCTGCAAAAACTATAAAGAAGGTAAACGCTGCAAGCGTTGCCCCAAGCGCTAAGCGTTGCCGCACAGCCATGAAACAGCTGCAAAAATGGATAGCCAGCAATCAGGATGCCGTGTTATTAGTTATAGTTTTTTCGCTGCTATTTGGAGCTATGATATTTCTATCTAAATAAACAGTACAGTATTTCTAACTATTATAACATATAAAGTAAAAGGCCATATCTTAAAGATATGGCCTTTTTGTTTTTTTGAAGAGAGCGTTACATTAAAAACCATCCACCTCCGTCCCGCTCAAAGCAGCGGGACACCTCCGCCAGCGGAGGACAAAACAGCCATCCCCTTCTATCCTGACAAATTCTAATGAAACCTTCTTTTAAGAGAGGATCAACAGCCCGCACCGGCTATTCGCCGGCGGGTTCCCACAATTCTATTTTGTTGCCTTCGTTATCCAGTATATGAACAAACTTGCCGTAGTCGTAAGTGGCTATTTCATCCAGCACGGTAACGCCTTCTTTCTTTAATTCATCAACCAATGCTACCAGATTATCTACACGGTAGTTAATCATAAAATCTTTGGTAGAAGGCTCGAAGTATTTTGTTTTCTCCGAGAAGGGAGTCCATAGCGTGTAGCCTTTGGTGGCAGTATCGCCCTCTTGTGCCCACGGAATTTTTGCACCATAAGGGCCTGCATCTATACCCAAGTGTTTTTTATACCACTCTCTGGTTTGCTCGGGGTTTTGGCTTTTAAAAAATATGCCGCCTATTCCTGTTACTCGTTTCATAACTTGCTGGTTAGTTGATTTAAATAAAATTGAATTGAAGGCAAAACCGAAACCAAATGATATTGCCAGTGCTAAAAATAATAATGTTCTTTTTGCCATTGTAGTTTGTTATGTGTTGGTGCTGTTGTTTAAAGCTACTAAAAACACAGAGCATACTGACATTATGCAGATGAGAAGCCTTCATAGCAAAAAGGCTTCGACTCCGCTCAGCCTGACATATTGAGCAAAGGGCAACTGCCGTTACCTAAGCTTACGCAGTTTAGCCATGTAAAAACCATCAAACCCGGTTTGCGATGGCGATATACGGCGCTCTTCTACCAATGTATATTCGGTGTGGCGTTGTAAAAATGCCTGTATCTGTTTTTCGTTCTCTGATGGTAGTATGCTGCAGGTAGAATATACCAGCAGTCCGCCGCCTTTAAGCATAGGGGCATATTCATCCAATATCTGCGCTTGTGTTAGTACCAACTCATCAACAAACTTTTGGGTAAGGCTCCATTTCGAATCGGGCTTGCGGCGCAGCACACCGGTACCTGAGCAGGGCACATCCAGCAATATCCTATCGGCAAATGCCTGCAACATACCCTGATAGTGACGGGTTAAGCGCTCGGCATGAAAAACCTTTACAATATTGCAACCGGCTCGGGCTGCGCGGCGTTCCAGTTCTTCCAGTTTATTCTGGTGTATATCTACCGATAATATCTCGCCCTGGTTTTTCATTAATGCACCCAGGTGTAATGTTTTACCACCGGCACCGGCACAACCATCAATAATATTCATGCCCGGTGCTGGCTCTACAAAAGGCGCAATTAACTGCGATGATATATCCTGCACCTCGAACAAACCGTTTTTGTATGCAGCGTGGTTTTTAAAATTCTTTTTAGTAGTAATCAGCAAGGCATCGGGCGCAGCAGGTACTTCTTCAAAAGGTATGCCTTCATCGGTAAACATGCGTTTAATAATACCGGCATTGGTTTTAAGTGTGTTGATGCGTATAGAAAACTGTGCCTGCTTATTAAGCGCCGCCAGTTCGGCAGCCCATTGCTCCTCTCCCAGTTCCTTGCTGCCTAATTCGTCCAGCCAGTCGGGTACCGATTCGCGGATGGCACGGATGCCTTTTGCTTCTTCGAACCGTTGCTTAATGTCTTCTGTATTGAGTGTATCGAAATGCTCCCACGCGGGTAGTTCAATACCTTCGGTAATTAGTTTGGCGCCCAGCATACGCCACAGCGATACCTGACCAAAAATTTCATCGCGCAGGCAGTACTCGTACAAGCGCTTGTAGCGGATGATATCGTAAATGTTACCGGCTATAAAGTTACGGTCGCGCGCGCCCCAGCCTTTGTTAGACTGTAGCAGGTTGCCAACAGTTACGTCGGCCTGTTTTTTATCGAGCAGAATATCGGTAAGCCCCGATACAATGGCGTTACAAAGGTTGCGGTGAAATTTCATATTGCTGCAACAAGAATACAAAAACGGTGTGGTAATACCTTTTATAACCGTTAAGAAGATGAAGGGTATTTGAGTATACTGGTTAACAGCCGTCACCCTCCGGCCTACGGCCATCCCGATGCTACGATCGGGACATGCCTTCCCTCTCCCGATAAAATCGGGATAAAAAGGGAGGTTCAGCAGCCAACAGCCAAATACACTTTGCAACCATTAAGAACACGAAGGGCACTAAGGGTTTGCTGGTAGAAAATAGTATTACAGCCGTCCACCTCCGGTTTCGCTAAAGCGAAACCACCTCCGCCAGCGGAGGACAAAACAGCCAACAGCCGGTTGCCTTATATTAAATATCCCAGGCAACCATGGCACGTACTTCGTCTGCGCTTAGTGGTGTTACAACGGTTAGGCCGTTGTTGGTGTATTTATCTTTCAGGTAGTTTACCGATGGAGTTATCCATGCGGCGCTTTCGGTGTTCAGGTTATCGAGTAGTACCGATATCTGGTATAACGTAGTCAGTCGCTCGAAGAAAGGTTTGGCGCTGGCTTCCATTTGCTGTGGCGAAAGTTGTTTCAGGTTTTCGGCAAAGGCTTTTAGTTGTTGCACGTTGCTACGCAAAAAATCAGCATGGTCAGCATGATTGTTTGCCGTGTTTTCTATCTCGGCGTTTAGTGTATCAAAGCCATCGCTTTTAAAGAAAGCGCGCAGTATATCCAGTATAATAATGTTGCCGCTGCCCTCCCAAATAGGCAGCACCATTACATCGCGCATAATTTTTGGCATTACGCCATCTTCTATATAACCAAGCCCACCCATTAGCTCCATACTTTCGCGGGTGATGTATACGCCGGTTTCGGCGCTCCATTTTTTGGTTATAGGATTTATAATGCGGAACAGGCTGGCCTCTTTTTTATCGCCGTTGTCGGCTTTATCAAGCGCTGTAATAGCCCGCCATACCAGGTAGAAGTTGGCCACATTAAGCGCAGCCAACTCGGTTAGCTTAGTGCGGATAAGTGCATGCTCCAACGCCGGTTTACCAAACGTAACGCGTGCATTTAAAAACTGGTAAGCCTCTACCAGCGCGCGGCGCGATGCCGATAATGCTGCCACCGAGTTGTACAGACGCGAAAGATTTACCATCTCTATCATTACCTTAAAGCCTTCAAACTCGTTACCCACCAGTTTGCCGCGGGTATCGCGCAGTATGCACTCTGCACTGGCCATGCTACGCACGCCCAGTTTATCTTTCAGGCGTATTACCTCCATGTAATTGCGTTCGCCGCCGGGCAGCGGGTTCTCTATTAAAAATATCGAAAGGCCTTTAGTTCCTTTCACATCGTTATCGGTGCGTGCCAATGCAAATATCAGTTGGGCGTTGGCATTGCTGCAAAACCATTTCTCGCCGTTTAGTCGGTATACATCATCGTCTTCGTGCTCGGCAATAGTAATGCTGGCGCCTACATCGCTGCCACCGGTTTTTTCGGTCAGAAACATGGCACCGGTGTACAAATCGGCTGCGTTATCAGTTGCAATATGTGGTAACAAACGTGCGCGGTCTTCTTCGCGGCAAAATAAATCTATCAAACGTGCCACACCATCGGTCATACACAGCGGGCAGTATTGTCCCGATTCGCTCATAGCATACAGGTAACCACTGGCAAAACCCAGGCGCTGTTTTTCGGCATTAAATTTTTGCTGTAGCGATGGCTCCCACTTAACACGGAACATTTCGCTTTTAACGGCAATGTCCATCAAATTCCAGTAAGCCGGGTGAAAGCGGATTTCATCAATGTTCTCGCCGGTAAAGTTGCGTTTAACCAACACCGGCCCCTGCTTATCGGCCAGCAGCGATAGTTCGTTCATAGCACCTGCAGCCTGTGTACCGGTGTACTCCAGTTTATCCTGCATGTAGGTGTAACCCTCTGCCGATACGTTATGTTTAAAATAGTTGCGGAGAATTTTATCGCTTTGGTAAAAGTTACTGCTTACGCGGTAATTATCCATTACCTTGTTTTTGTGCTGGGGGTAGGCTGGTTTGTTTTTAACCGGAGTATCCATATTGAGCTTTGTTTTTAGCAAGGCTAAGATAATAAAATGGCACCGGTTGAACAGGATGAAAACAGATGACAAAAATATAATTATATTATTATTTATAGTTATATGTAAAATAAAAGGGGGTTAACATTTACAGGGGTAGGGGTATTAACATTGCAAATTGCAAACAACTATTAATCAATCATTTAAAAAGACAGGGTATTAACATGGTTTTAAAACCGTGCGTATTTTGCAAATATTCATTCCATAATTTTTAGCACTTTCACGCTTAGTAAAAACACCACATGGCCAACCACCAACGCCCCATTACCAAGGCTCCGGATTTATTAGTAGAGAACGGACAGTATAACCTGGGCTGCTTTAACACACCGGTTAAGCGAGCTAACCTGATAGATTACCCCAACCCTTACAAGTTGCCGTTACCCAAAGCGCTAAAGGGTTTACAGCTACGCGAGTGGCAGGCGTTTCAGCTACATGGCAACGGGTACTTTATAATGGTGGCTATATACAATGCCAAG
>JBJOOW010000063.1:0-4963 GCA_046051095.1 Bacteroidota bacterium
TTAATTTTTCGGCCATAACAGTTACTGATACTACCTGCCTGTACATAAGCGATGTAGATATTACCGACTGGGGTAGCGATGCTGGCTGGGCCACCATAGAATATAACCTGATAAGTTTTAAAGATAGCGTACGTATAAGCGATAGCCTTACCGGCTATGTGCAGGTTTCGGCTATATGCGCCAACCCTAACGACGGGCACTTTAGCTGGCAGATAAATACCCAGCGCGAATGTATGATGCGCATGGCGCTTGTAAACAACGAGATGCAATTGTTGCATTATGAGGTAAAACGTATGCCCGGCGGACCATTAACCCTTAACTACGATTTTCGCAACAACACCTCGTTTCACAAAAACGAAAACTACCGGATATACTATGGCTTTTACAATAAAAAAGATTCGCTGTACTACAAAGGCCATGGCGATTTGCGTTTAGAATAAAGGCTGTGGCTAACTGTATACACAAAGGGGTTATCCACCCGTTAGCAATTATATAAATAGCATTTACCGCTGCATATTAGCGGTATGAGTGAACAAAAGAAAATCAGTCCCATACTGGCTATTTTCATTACTGTATTTATAGATATGGTGGGTATTGGTATTATAATACCCATTACACCCGATCTTTTTCTTAACCCGGCCAACAGCATACTACCGGCCGAGCTTAGTCACCACACCCGTAATATTCTGTATGGTTTTATGGCGGCTACATTTCCTTTCTTTCAGTTTTTTGGTGCGCCCATATTGGGTACACTGGCCGATAGATACGGACGCAAACGCATATTGCAGATATCGCTGGTGGGAACCTTTGTTGGCTATTTGCTATTTGCATTAGCCATACACCTTAAGCTTATTGGCTTGTTGTTTTTTGCGCGCGCCTTACCGGGCTTTATGGGGGGCAATATATCTATAGCCTTAGCCGCACTGGCCGATGTAAGCAAGCCCGAAGAGAAAGCGAAAAACTTTGGCATAATAGGTATGGCATTTGGCCTTGGTTTTATATTAGGCCCTATGCTGGGCGGCATACTGGCCAGCCCCGATGTTGTAAGCTGGTTTAATGCAGCAACACCGCTTTGCTTTACCGCAGGCCTTACATTGGTTAATATGATTTATGTAAGCAAGCAGTTTCCCAAAACCTTTACCCCATCGGCAGCTAAAGAGGCTACCTTACTGGCCGGTATACACAACCTGCAAAAAGCCTTTAAGCTGGTTAACATGCGTATTATATTGTTAACCATATTTCTGCAAGCGTTTGGCTGGAGCTTTTTTATGCAGTTTAACCAGGTGTACCTGTTGGAGACCTTCCACTTTACTAAAAAAGAACTGGGAATGGTGTTTGGCTACATAGGTGTATGGATAGCCATAACTCAGGGTGGCATTACACGCCAGTTAGCTAAACGCATGGCGCCACCGGCTATACTTCGTTTTTCTATAATTGGTTTAGCCATTGCTATACTTATTACTCTGCTACCGCACCAGGCCTGGATGCTGTACCTGGTAAACCCGTTAATAGCTATTTTTCAGGGGCTTACACAGCCTAACCAAACCAGTATAGTATCATCGCTGGCCACTAAAGAAAACCAGGGCGAGATATTGGGCATACAACAATCGTTACAATCGTTTGCGTTTACAGTGCCACCTATATTAGCCGGCTTTATGCTAAATATAGATGTACGATTACCAATGATAGTAGCAGCCTTGTTTACGCTACTGGCGTGGGCCGTGTTTTATTTCGGTTTTAAAACTTCATCTACCTCCAGCATAGGTGTTGCTGCAGAATAAGTTACAACACCTATCTTATATGATATTCGCTAATATCTAATATCATTAATTTATTATACTTATTGGCTTTGTTACCTATATTAGCCGGTATGGTAATGGACCCTACGCACGAACCGGAGATAGCATCGTTACTTGAATCTATTTATAACAGGTATGGTTACGATTTCAGGCAGTACTCGGGTGCGCATATACAGCGTCGTGTAACCAATCGGATGATATTATCGGGCCTTAAAAATGTAGCCGAAATACAATACAAGGTATTGCACGATGATAAGTTTGCAGCACTACTCCTATCCGACCTATCTATTACAGTTACCGAAATGTTCCGCGACCCGTTGTTTTATCAATCGTTGCGACAACATGTAATTCCGTTGTTAAAAACCTACTCGTTTATAAAAATATGGCATGCCGGCTGTGCCACAGGCGAGGAAGTTTACTCCATGGCTATACTGCTAAAAGAAGAAGGGCTGTATGACAGGGCTACCATATACGCTACCGATTTTAACCAACGGGCGCTTAACCAGGCACGCGAGGGGATATTCTCTAACCATTTACTTAAAGAGTACACCCACAACTACCAGCGTGCAGGAGGGCATGAGACCTTCAGTAATTACTATACCAGTAGCCACGATATGGCTATAGTAAACCAATCGTTGAAAAAGAACATAGTATGGGCCAACCATAACCTGGTAACCGATAGTGTGTTTACCGAGGCGCATTTAGTATTATGCCGCAATGTGCTCATATACTTTAACCGGCAGCTGCAAAACAAAGTTCAGCAACTTTTTTACGATAGTTTGGTTAGTGGTGGCTTTTTGTGTTTGGGTTCGAAAGAAACCATACAGCTAACCGACCATGCCAATAGCTACACCGATATTGATAAGAAGCAACGCATTTTCCGAAAAAAATATCTGCATTAGCATATGTATAAAGCAGTGGTAATAGGTTGTTCATCGGGTGGGCTAAATGCATTAAAATGTATTTTGCCCATGCTGCCTGCTGGTTTTACCATGCCGGTAGTAATAGTGCAACACATTGGTGCCGGTGCCGATAGCTACTGGGTAAAAGCACTAAACGAACTGTGTAAAGTAACAGTAAAAGAAGCCGACGAGAAAGAAACCCTTAAACCAGGTATTGTTTACACCGCACCACCAAACTACCATTTGCTGGTTGAAAGAGACCAGACCCTGTCGTTAACCATAGATGAGCGGGTTAATTATGCACGCCCGTCGATAGATGTATTGTTTGAAACAGCCTCCGTTGCCTATGGTAGCAAACTGATAGGTATAGTGCTTACCGGTGCTAACCACGATGGAGCCAAAGGCCTTAAACGAATAAAAGAAGGCGGCGGAATTACCATAGTACAACAACCCGAAACTGCCGAGGCCGCCATTATGCCAAAATTTGCCATAGCCGAATCGGTACCCGATTATATTGTACCATTAGAAAAGATACCCGATTTACTAATTAAACTATCAGCACAGTAGTTACACATAAAAATCCCCGATTATGAAACTATCGCTTAGCCAGAAAATACTAATAGGTTTTGTTGCCTGTACCTTTATACTGATAGGTGTAAGTATATTCTCGTATAAAAACAACGAGCAGTTTATAGAATCGAACGCATGGGTAGAACACACCCACCTTGTAATTAACGAACTAACCGATATACTGAACAATAGTATAGATGCCGAAAGTGGCTCGCGGGGATATATAATAACCGGCGATGAAAGCCACCTAACCAGCTTTAACGAAAATAAGGTACAGGCATACCAACACCTTCAAAAACTAAAAACATTAACGGCAGATAACCCTGTACAACAACAAAACCTGGCAGAAATTGAACGAAAATTAAACGAACGTATAAAACATCTGGATGAGGTAGTAGCCCTGCGGCGCGAAAATGTTGCCGATGCACGCAGTGCTGTACTTAGTGGCAAGGGTAAGCGGCTACAGGATGAGCTAAAGCAACTGATAAACCACAGCCGTGATATTGAATACAAGCTACTGGCCGAACGTAAGCTGGCCAGCGAAAACGATACCCGTAATTTTAACCTGGTATTTGCTGCATTGCTGGTTATAATATTAATAGTACTGATAGCGGTATATGCTATTATTATAACCAACCTGCGTGCCTTAAAGCGGGCAGAAGAAGAAACTGAAAACAAAAACTGGCTGCTAACCGGTAGTAGCGGATTAAATGATGAGATACAAGGCGAGAAAGAAATACAAAACTTAGCGCAGGATGTAATTAACCAGATATGCAATTATACCGGCGCACGCATAGGGGCTATTTATATTTTTACTGATGATGTACTTGAATTTGCCGCCGGCTATGCTTTTGACCTAAACAGCACCTACGCTACGCAACCTATTAAACCGGGGCAAGGCTTAACCGGCCAGGCATTATTAGAAAATAAACTACTTACCTACAAACAAATACCGGCCGATTACGCAAAAATAAACAGCGCTACCGGTAGTACAGCGGTAAAAGCAGTTATTGCAGCGCCCTTTACGTACAACGGTAAAGTGAAAGGAGTAATAGAATTAGGCACCGATACCGACTTTACTACCCGCCATACCGAGTTGCTGAAGCTGATTACTGAGAATATAGGCATAGCTGTAAACTCGGCACAATCGCGCACAAGGTTGAAGGAGTTGCTGGAAGAAACACAGGCGCAAAGCGAAGAACTGCAAAGCCAGCAGGAGGAATTGCGCCAGGTAAACGAAGAACTGGAAGAGCAGGCACAAAACCTGAAACAACAACAGGAAGAACTACAAATTACCAACGAAGAGCTTGAAGAACAAACACAGGCGCTGGAAGCCAAAAACCAGGAGGTAGAAGCCGCCAGAAGAGACATTGAGGCTAAAACCAAACAGCTTGAAATAAGCAGCCGTTATAAATCGGAGTTTTTGGCAAATATGAGCCACGAACTGCGCACACCACTTAACAGCTTGCTGATACTATCGCGCGATTTGGCCGAAAACAAAAACCATAACCTTACCAACGAACAGGTTGAAAGCGCAGAAATAATAAACAAAAGCGGACAGGATTTACTGCAACTGATTAACGAAGTGTTGGACCTATCGAAAATTGAGGCCGGTAAAATGAATGTACATGCAGAGACTATAGCCCTGCAAACTATTGCCGATGACCTGTACCGCAATTTTAAACACCAGGC
>JBJOOW010000064.1:0-3161 GCA_046051095.1 Bacteroidota bacterium
TGTTTGCCTTGAACTACGATTAATTATTGAAGTAGATGGCAAGAGCCATGACTATAAAGTAAACTACGACACTATCCGCGATAATACGCTGGCAGAACTAGGTTACACTACACTTAGGTTGCGCCATGCAGATGTAATGCATGATATAGATAGTGTGAAAAGAATAATTGAAACTAAAATTACTGAGCTAAGTAGTTAATTCAAAACAACATCACCCCCGTGGCCCCCTCAAGGGGGCTTCAAATGCAGTTTAGCATTGCAGGCAACGTTGAGCCTCCCTTGTTCATTCCGATTTTCTTTCAGGACAAAACAGGGGCTTTAAGCCAGCTTACTGTTTCACTATCTGCTTGCGGTAGCTAAACGATGGGGTTTTAATTTCAACCACATAGTTGCCGGCCTGCATCTCCAGCGTGTTAAGCTGTGCGTGGTGCAGCCCGTTGGTGCCGTTAGATATTACACCGGTGCTGATAAGCTTACCGGTTACATCGTATACGTTCATGGTTACCTGCTCAGTTTCATACAGGTAGTATTGTACAATCAGTTTATCGTTTACGGGGTTAGGGTACAGGCCAAACACTACCAGGTTAGCTGGTTCGGTAATGGCTGTTACCGGTTCGTTTACAGTAAACACCAGGGTAATAGTATCGCAGTGTGGTATAGCGCCGTTATCACAGCCTACCAGTTGCATAGTATCGTTACCTACGTAGTTGTAGTAAGGAAAATACTTAACGCACGAATCGCCACCTATCCATTGGAACGTGCCGTGGTCGGGCACGTTGGTAAGTGTAACGCTTACCGGTTGTGTGTTCAGGTCGTCGAACACCAGGCAGTACGTAAAGTTGGTGTTTTTATTAAGCAGTATGTTTACGTACTGGTTAGCGGTGGGGTGGTCTACTGCAAAAATGTATACCACGGTATCGCAATCGTTAGGTGCGTTGCAGGCGGTAAAGGTTACACTCTCGAACCCTACAAAACCAGCGGCTGGTGTATAGGTAAAGCACGAATCGGTTAGTGTAACGGTACCGTTGGCCGACTGGCTGTAGCTAATGCTGCCTGTGTAAGTTGTAATATCATTAAAGTGTATGCAGGCAGTAGCTGTGCTGTCGCGCTCCAGGTCTACCTCTATAGTATCAATATCCTGTACCGATAACACATTAACATATAAATAAACTGTATCGCACACCGGTGGGTTTTGCGCAGTGCATACGGTTATCATTACTGTATCGGTGCCGTGGTAATCGGTTACCGGTGCATAGGTTACATCGTAGCCGTTTAGCGATATAGCCGCACCGTGTTGTGCGGGGCCTATTACCATACTTACCGCAGGGCATACCGCTACAGTTGGTATTACATTAACCTGTTGCTGGGTGTTTTCTGGCGTAACAATGTAGTGGTCGGTAATTTTTTTAAAGGCTGTATGCTGGTTTGGCAACAGCGATGGCAGCGGTGCTGTAATAACCGGTGCCGATACATAACCGTTGCTTTCGCGCAGGTGGCGCTCGTTGTTGTTTACGTAGTAATGCACGCCGGGTATATCGGTAGCGGTTGGCGAGGTTACGGTGCTTACGTAGGTGTAATCGGCCTGTGTTTTACCTTTTTTAATATCCAGGTCGTAGTAACCGTGGTCATCCAGGTTAATGTATTTCATGTGCGGGTTAAGGCCCTTAATAATACTGGCGCCCACCGGTAGCGGCGAGTTAAGCGAGGTAACGCTGGAGCCTACAAACTCTACCCCAATAGAACCTGCACCGGTGCTTGAGTTATAATTGGCACCCGGTATATCGTTACACCAACTGGTATGTATATCGCCGGTAATAACCACAAAGTTGTTTACCGGTTTACTAAGTATGTGGTTCTCTATAATATTACGCTCGTAGTTGTAGCCATCCCACTGGTCGGCATTAACCGGTTGGCCAAATACCTGCAACGGTGCAAACATTACCTGGTTGCCAATAATTTTCCAGCGCGTGGTGGTATCATCTAACTGCTGTAAAAACCAGGCCAGCTCTACCGGCCCCATTAAGTGGTGGGTACTATCGTTGGTAGCGGCCAGGTCCTGCTCGTCGCGGTCGTACAGGCGCGTATCCAGCATAATCAAATCAAGCAATTTACCATAGCGCAGCTTACGGAAAATACGGATGGTATCCATCGGGTCTGGCTTGCGTATTGGCATCCACTTAAAGTAAGTAGAAGTTGAAAAACGTTTGCGGTCGGCATAGTTACCCTCGGTGCCGGGGGTGTGGTTTTGTGCGCCACCTTTCCATGCATCGTTGGCGGTTTCGTGGTCGTCCCACACGGTAATAAACGGAAACAACTGGTGTATGCGGCGCAGCTGATCATCTAACTTATACTGCGAGTAGCGCATTTCGTAACCAATTTCGGTAGTACACTCGGCAGGTGGGTCGTAAGTACGGCCCGAAACGTTGCCGCTGAAATCGCCGGTTTTGTATTCGTAAATATAATCGCCCAGGTGCACTACTGCATCGGCGGTGTTTTGATTAATAATGCTTTGGTAGGCGTTAAAGTAACCATGCTCCCAACTGGCGCAGCTTACCACGGCAAAACGCACACTGTCGTTATCGGCCAGTGCGGCAGGGGCAGTTTTGGTACGGCCCACCAGCGAGTTGCGGCCCAGTGCGTTAAACATGTAGTAATAAAACCGCGATGGTTGCAGGCCACACACATCTACCTTGGCGCAGTAGTGGTTATCTTCGGTAGCTGTGGTTTTGCCGTAGTTAATTACGTTGGTAAAGCCGGTATCGGTAGCTATTTGCCAGTATACCTCAATATTACCAGTAATGCCGGTATCGGGGGTTACGCGGGTCCAGATAATAACAGAGCTATCGGTAGGGTCGCCCGATTCGATACCGTGATAAAAAGGGCGCAGGTTGGGGTTAAGCACCACGCGGTGCTGCTGGGCAAACACAGATGCCACCAGTGGCAGCATAAACAAGGTTACAAGTAATTTTTTAGTCATGATGGCTACATTAAAAGCGGCGCGAATTTAGCGGAAAGAAATGGTATTTGTGTGTTAATATAAAGTGATTTTATACGCCGCTTTTTGTTACAGAGCGGGCCCAAAACAGATACTGCTACATTACGTAAACAACACAGGGTTGAAAACTACTGTACCAGCGTTAATGCAGCAGGTTTATTTTTAA
>JBJOOW010000065.1:0-5553 GCA_046051095.1 Bacteroidota bacterium
AGAGTTAAAATGAAATAACAGAACGTACAGTACAACTCAAATGTAAGGCTGCAGCCTTAATAGTTGCCTTAACTCTCCACTAAAGAACAAACAGCAAAAAATAAAGTATCTTAAAAAAAAGACACCGTTGTATAAAACAACAAGGCCGGAGAGAATCTCTCCGGCCTTGGGCAATACGTGGGTGGGTACTGCTATTGGTTGATAGTAAACTTAATGTGCTGTGTTTGACCGCCGTTGTTCATTTGCAATACATAAACGCCGCTGCTCAGGCTTTCGGTATTAATGGTTTGTTTGTTGCCGCCGGTTACAGCCGTTGTTTGTTGCTGTAATACGCGTTGGCCGCTAAGGTTGTATACATTCATCCATACGTCGCCTTCGGTTGCGCTTACATATTCTACCGTAAGTGCATTGCTGGCTGGGTTAGGGTATAGCTTAAGTGCGCTTTCGGCAAACACTTCTACTTCCTGTTCGTCGGTAGCCAGGGTTTCTCCATCTGTTCTAAAGTTGGTAGAACCGGTAGAGATACGCAGCTTATAGCAACTGTTTGCGCTGTATGCGCCGTTGTAGCCATATACTTTTACGTAGTAAGTGCCTGTTGTAGTAGCGTTGTATTTAATCTGCTCGCTTGTGGTACCACTATTAGCGCCTGTACCCAGTTTTGTAGATGCGTTTGATTTGTATAGCACCACATCGTAATCGGCAGGCAGGTTAGTAAGGTCTACTTTAACCTTTATGTTTGGCGATACAGTAGTAAACTTAAACCAGTCAACATCGGTAGTAGACGATATGATAGCTGTAAAGTCGGTATTAAGTGGTGCTGTTTTGGCTGTAGCCGATGTATTGTTCGATTCGTAAACATCGGTGCAGGTTGAGGTTGTTGTAAAAGTAGCCGACGCACTGAAAGCCGATGAGCCCGCGCTGCATACGGTTTGTACCTGCCACTCGTAGTTAGTGGTAGTGGTTAGTGCGCTTAGCGTTACGCTGGTAATGGTGGTGCTGGTGCTTGTCCAGCTGGCTGCACCTACTACGCGGTATTGTACGTTGTAGCTAACTGCGCCCGATACGGCTGCCCAGCTAATAGTAGCCGATGTAGAAGTAATGGCCGATGTAGTTAATGTGCCGGCTACGTTGCATGGTGCTGTACCGGTGGTTGTAAAGGTAGCCGATGAAGAATAAGCCGATGAGCCTGCGCTGCAATTGGTTTTAACCTGCCACTCGTAAGCAGTACCGGCAGTTAAACCGCTGGCGGTGTAAGTGGTAGTGGTTGATGTTGCGGTGGTCCAGGTAGCGGTACCGGTTGGGCGGTATTGCACACCATAGCTAACGGCACCCGATACGGCTGCCCAGCTAAACGTAGCGCTATTGTTACCTATGGTACCGGTGCTAAGTGTACCGGGCACGTTGCAGGCAACTACAGGTTGGCAGCCAAGTGAACTTACCAGCGATAAACGGGCACCGCCGGTTGCAAACAATGCGTTCATGCGGGTTGCCTGTCCGGCAGTAAACATGTTCATACAACCATCATCGGTGTAATCCATATAGTTCATAAACATTACGCCCGGCGATGTAGAAGTACAACCATCGGTAGTTGGGAAAGCAGGGCAGCCATAGTTTTCACCAGCCTGGTTAGGTGTATCGCCAACGTTATCGGTGCCGGTGCAGCCGGTGCCATCGTCGCCCCAAATGTGGTACAGGTTTAGCCAGTGGCCAACCTCGTGTGTAGCGGTACGGCCCAGGTTGTAAGGCGATGCAGTACCCGGTGTTGCCATGCTACCTATAGATGAGTATAGCAATACCACACCATCGGTAGATGCTGTGCCGCCCGGAAACTGAGCATAGCCTAACAGACCACTACCCAGGTTGCACGACCATATATTTAAGTAACTGCTGCTTGGCCAGGCATCATCGCCGCCCGATGAAGATTTTTTTACCGCATCGTTGGTAGACCATGAGGTAACTGTAGTTTGCTTACGCACAATACCGGTTGAGGCATTGCCACTTGGGTCGCGCTGTGCCAAACAAAACTGAATGTTAGGCGCTGCAGCTACACCGGCAAATGCCGAAGGTGTATTCGATGCATCTGAATTTAAACGGGCATAGTCCAGGTTCAACTGGTTTATCTGTGCCTGTATCAAAGCATCAGATATGTTTTGTGCGGCGGTATTATATACAACGTGCACTACAACCGGTATAGTAATAACGGCGCGGCTGTTATCGGTATTGCTGTTGGCATATTGTTGTGTATGCTCTTCTATAGCCTGCATACGGGCGGCCAGACCAGGGTCGGCCAGTAATTGTTGATGCAGGTACTCAGCCGATGAACACCGGTGGTATTGCTGCTGTGCACTAACAAACGTTACCGGCAATAGTAATGCCGATAACAAAATGCTGTAAAAACTCTTCTTCATTTCGCATGGGTTTGGTTAAACAAATTAGATATAAGCTAAAATAACAGCCCTTGCCTTTTGCTTATAACACCATGTATAGCCACAAATAAGAAGGATTTTAAGACCCTTACCAGCCAACCAATAACTGTACAATGCAAAGGGCTATACACAACTGCGCCTGTATAGCACGGCTACCAGCAGCCAATTATTACGGCACCTTTGTTTTAAATACAACTTGCATGATTGCGTTTCAACAGGCCGATGTAAAATTTTTACTGCGCAATACAATTGCGCACCGAAAATTTATTACAACCCAGGTGGCCAAGCACCTTAACAAAACCCGTAAAACTAAAAGTCGGTTTAAACTGAACCTTAGCTTTGTTTTTTGCAGCGATGATTATTTGTTGAATATCAACCGCCAGTTTCTCAATCATGACTATTATACCGACATCATTACCTTTCCTTTAGAGAATAACGAGCAGGGGATTGAATCGGAGATATACATATCTATAGACCGGGTGCTGGATAACAGTAAGAAATATGTAAAGCTGGCGGGCAAGAATCCTAAAGAAGAAATCACCATTAAATCAGAGGCCTTTATTAATGAACTTGACCGGGTAATTTTTCATGGAGTACTACACTTGCTTGGGTATAAAGACAAAACCAGCACCCAAAAAGCCGAAATGCGTAAGATGGAAGACCTATGGCTAAGGGCATTTAAGCGTTTTTTAGCCGCTAAATAACCAAAATGCCGACCTGATAAACACCCAATAAGGCTATCACAGCCCTTTTTGTTCCACATGGAACATTAAAAATCTGGCCGGAATGTGAAATTGATGTGTTCCACGTGGCACATAGAGCCTGTAAATAGAATTAATGAACCCCAAATACTTACTTTTGCCCCATGTTTAAAACATACGATGTAATAGTAGTAGGTGCCGGACACGCAGGCTGCGAAGCTGCGGCAGCTGCGGCAAATATGGGTAGCAGTGTATTGCTGGTAACCATGAATATGCAAACTATTGCCCAAATGAGCTGTAACCCTGCTATGGGTGGAATAGCGAAGGGGCAAATAGTGCGTGAGATAGATGCTCTGGGTGGATACTCGGGAATAGTGAGTGATAAGAGCATGGTGCAGTTTAGAATGTTAAACCGCAGCAAGGGGCCGGCAATGTGGAGTCCCCGTACACAGAACGACAGAATGATGTTTGCAAGTGTGTGGAGAACCCTGCTGGAAGGCACTAAAAATGTGGATTTCTGGCAGGAAATGGTGGGTGGACTGTTGGTAAAGGATGGAAGAGTGTGCGGAATCCGCACAGCAATGGGGATAGAGATACCTGCAAAAAGCGTGGTTTTGACGAATGGAACCTTCCTGAATGGGCTAATACATATAGGAGAGAAGCAGTTTGGCGGTGGCCGTGCTGGTGAAAAGGCGGCACACGGCATTACCGAGCAATTGGTAGAGTTAGGCTTTGAGGCGGGAAGAATGAAAACAGGAACACCCCCGCGCATTGATGGCCGTAGCCTTGATTATAGCAAAATGGAGGAGCAGATGGGGGATGAGGACGTAACCGGCTTTAGCTATAAAAAGGGTTTAAACCCCTTTACAGGCACCGGAAAGCGCCAACTAAGCTGCCATATAACCTATACCAGCCAGAAAGTGCACGATATACTGCGTACGGGGTTTGATAAAAGCCCCATGTTTAGCGGGCGAATAAAGGGGCTGGGGCCAAGATATTGCCCATCGGTAGAGGATAAAATTGACCGTTTTGCCGATAAAGAGCGCCATCAGCTATTTGTAGAGCCGGAGGGATGGGATACTGTAGAGATATATGTAAATGGTTTCTCTACCAGTTTGCCCGAAGATGTACAGTACAAAGCGTTGAAAGAAGTAGCGGGGTTTGAGAATATGAAGATGTTCCGACCGGGCTATGCCATAGAGTATGACTATTTTCCGCCTACACAGTTAGATTTGACGCTTGAGACAAAGTTGGTAAAGGGTTTATACTTCGCAGGACAAATAAACGGCACAACCGGCTACGAAGAGGCAGCCTGCCAGGGTTTAATGGCGGGTATTAACGCTCATAACAACGCTAAAGAATTGGAACCACTGATTTTAAAGCGCTCTGACGCCTATATAGGAGTGCTAATAGACGACCTGATAAACAAAGGTACCGAAGAGCCTTACCGTATGTTTACCAGCAGGGCAGAGTACAGAATACTGCTCCGTCAGGACAATGCCGACCTACGCTTAACCGAATTAGGCCATAAAATAGGACTGGCAGATGATGAGAGATTGGAGCGTGTAAAGCAAAAAAAGGACGCTATAGAGGAAATAAAAGAGTACTTTGCCAGTTATGGTGTTGAGCCGGGCGAGGTAAATGCTACACTGGAAGAAGCAGGCACTGCAGCGCTTACACAAAAGATAAAGCTGGATAAAATACTATCTCGCCCGCAGGTAAATATGAATATACTGCGCAAAGGGGTTAAGGCAGCAGATGAGTTTCTATCGAAATACGACAGAGAGTTTATTGAATCGGCAGAGATAATAATGAAATACGAGGCCTACATACAGAAAGAAATGGAACTGGTAGACAAAATGGGTAAGCTGGAAGATATACGGCTGGATGCCGGATTCGATTACCACCAGCTAAAATCGCTGAGTATGGAGGCCCGCATAAAACTGGCGAAGATAAAACCGACTTCGCTGGGCCAGGCAAGCCGGATAAGCGGCGTATCGCCGGCAGACGTATCGGTATTATTGGTACACATGGGTAGAAGCTAAAGATAACAAGGGGTGAAAAGTAACTATAAGGGGATAACAAGGTTGGTAATACTGCTGTTGGCAGGCATTACACTAAGCCGTTGCGCCCAGGAGAGCACACCGCAAGGTGGTGCAAAAGATGAAAAGCCACCAGAGCTAAAACATTCCTCACCACCAAACAAATCAACCCACTTTGCTACCGATAAAATAAAAATAACGTTCAACGAGTTTATAAAAGAGACCGGTTTTCCGCAAACACTGGTATCGCCGCCATTGGATAAACGGCCGGTATACCATGTTGAAGGGCGAACACTGACAATTAAACTCAAAAGTCCGCTGCGCGACAGCACAACATACACTATCAACTTTGGCGACGACTTACAGGACTTAAACGAAAGCAAC
>JBJOOW010000066.1:0-6540 GCA_046051095.1 Bacteroidota bacterium
GCAATGCCGAAACGCTGAGAAGAGAGTTGTCGCAACACTTTTTACCCAATGCTGTTATACTTGGTTCTACATCACAATCGCAGTTGCCGTTGTTGCAGGGTAAATTTCAGCAGGGGCTGTCGCTTATATATGTATGCTACAATAAAACCTGCCAGTTGCCTGTACCTACAGTAGCCGAAGCATTGGCGCAGGTAGTATAATTTTAATCTGTAGCCTGTAAACACATGGGCTGTTACATAATATGTACAGCCATGTTACATTTTTACTACATGGTGTGCTTTGTATTGCCTCTCTTTATTGCGGCGCATTTACAAGGTGTGCTTTTAAAACAGCCTGTTTTAAATGGCTGCCTTTACAACCACAATGCGGGCTGTGTTTTTCTCATAGCCAAAAGCCGAACATTTATGTGCTTTTGCAAGTATCATATAGCATAACACGACACGCACACACAACCCACGAACTATGAAAGTAAAAACTCTACAATCCGATTTATTCTTATATCAATTTATATCTAAATTATTAACGGCACTGGCCACTTACCTATATGCCATGCTGTACTTTTTTCACAGGTTTTCCTGATGCAGTGCTACCGGTTAAATATCTTAGAAATTAGTGGTGGTTAACTAAGTTCTATAACGCTTTATTTTCCGGTGCGTCAGGTTTTTTGTTGTTGATATAGTTTAAGAAAACGCCTCCTGATTGCCAGAAGGCGTTTTTCTTTTTTCTGTTATTGCAGTATTTCTATTTCAACGTTAGGTTGCTGGCCTGTGCAAATCCGTTCTCCAGCGAAAGGGCCACTACCGATTGTCCGTTGGCTTCGCGTATATCTTTGTTTACGGCCAACAGGTCGTTATTGCGGTCAAGTTTTGCCTGGCGCAGTTTAGCCTTTTCGGTTATTATCTGCTGTTTGGTGTTTACAATAGCCTCGGCACGCGCCACTGCAGAGCTGTTACCTTTATTTAAGGCTTTGTTTATACCCCAGCGTTGCGCACGTAAATCGGCCCGTTGCTCTTTCAAATCTTTACGGTGGTGAGCAATGTGCGATTGGTGTTGTATCATCAAACTGGTTTTATCGGCCATCAGGTATCCGCGCTCGCGTTTTAAGTCGGCTTTAGCCTTTAATAAATCGTTGTGCGTAGCCACGCTAAACGTTCCGGCTTTGGCGTTTTGTTTACACTGCTGTTTTAGTGCATTTACTTTTTGTTGCTGGTAGTTAACCCGCTCTATATCGCGGCTAACAGCCGTTTTTTCCTGTTTAAAGTTTACACCATATTTAGCGGCTGTAGTTTGTGCCAAAGCTGCATGGTTAAATCCTGCCACCCCGGTTATGGTTGCTAAAGCGGCAACCAACCACCTCTTTGCTGTTACATTTTTCATGGTAATCATGTTTTTGGTTAACAAATACAACCATACATTTTCAAATGCTGTACCGCTTCGGCTTTTATGTGCCAACAGTAGTTTTTCGTTTAGTTTAACAGCAGTTTTTAATTTATAGCTGTGTAATGCCGCCACAGTATTGGGTAGGGTGTGCCACAGTTATTACCCATTGCATAGCATACACATAGCGTTAATCGTGTTAAAGTGCTTTGTATCAATGTATATAAACAACTTAGGTGTTTGTGCACGGTAGTTGTTGGTTATACAGCATGGAATACATACAACACATTTTTTTAGCAGACGACGACCCCGATGACCGCGTATTGTTTTACGAGGCTATCCGTATTACCGCGCCGCAGGCACACATAAGCCTGGCGGGTAATGGCAGCGAGTTGGTCGATCAGTTGTTAGAGTCTATCCGCTCCGATTGGCGCATGGTGTTTTTAGATATTAATATGCCCGTACAAAATGGCCACGAATGCCTGCAACAAATCCGTAACCACCCGTTGCTGTGTACGTTACCCGTGTTTATTTATTCTACCTCCGAAAACCCAGCCGATATAGATTTAGCCTACACCATCGGCGCCGATTACTACATCTACAAACCATCCTCGTTTAATTACCTGCTGGATATGGTGCGCGGTATTTTTTCGCTTAACCGCTGGGTGCATCAGCGCCCCACCCGTAACGAGTTTGTACTGCGGTCGTTAGCCGGGGCATAAAAATAAGGGGCCTATCTTTCCCGGATAAAGCCCCCTTTTACCTGCGTTCATCACACAGGCTCAATGTTTTACATTTAAACACAAGATGAGTGCCTGTTGTTGTTTTGCAACGCATTTTTAACGGTATTTATTGCTTAAAAAACTGTAAAAACAAAGCGGGTTTTATTTTTGTTTAGATATAATCTAAATTCGCACCCACTGTGAGCGATATATTAACCGAAGAGACTATTAAGAACGGCATTGTTGATGTGCTGAAAACCGTATTCGACCCCGAGATACCCGTAAATATTTACGACCTGGGCCTTATCTACGAAATCAATGTTTTTCCCGACCATAATGTAGAGGTGGTAATGACCCTTACCTCGCCCAACTGCCCCGTAGCCGGCACATTGCCCGGCGATGTAGAGCAGAAGGTAAAATCGGTAAACGGCGTAAACGATGTAACCATCGAGTTGGTTTTTGAACCGGCCTGGAACCAGGAGATGATGAGCGAAGAGGCAAAACTTGAGCTGGGCTTTTTATAACTTTGTATAGTATATAACTTGTAGTATAATCTGTATTCAATCTTAATTCTAACTTCAAAAATCTAAATTCTAACTTCTTATGTATCCAGCAGAACTAGTAGCACCTATGAAAGCCGATCTTACCTCGGTAGGTTTTCAGGAACTTACAACACCCGCCGATGTTGATATTGCTTTAACCCAAACTAACGGTACTGTATTTTTAGTATTTAACTCGGTATGTGGTTGTGCCGCAGGCGCTGCCCGCCCTGCTGTTAAAGAGGCCGTTACTGCCAGCAGCAAACTACCAACCAAACTGGTAACCGTATTTGCCGGTGTAGATAAAGAAGCGGTAAACAAAGCCCGCGAGTATACCCTGCCTTACCCGCCATCATCGCCAAGCATGGCTTTGTTTAAAGATGGTAAGCTGGTACACTTTGTAGAGCGCCACCAGATAGAAGGCAACAACGCCCAAACTATCAGCGAGCACCTTAAAAAAGTATTCGAGCACTTCTGCTAATAGCAGTTGCTTAACTAATAAACCCTGCACTGGTTGTAAAACTGGTGCAGGGTTTTTTGTTTGTATACGGGTACCCACACCCTGCTTATAACAATAATATTGCGTAACCTTGGCGCTGTAAATTTCAACTATGCAAAAGTACCCGGCCCTTATACTTCATAAAAATAAAACACAGGCAGTTAAACGTTTTCACCCGTGGGTGTTTTCGGGTGCTGTAAAACGCCGCGAAGGCAACCCCGATCAGGGCGATGTGGTAGAGGTGTACTCCGAAACCGGCGAGTTTTTGGGCATGGGCCACTTTGGTACCGGCAGTGTAAGCGTGCGTATATTTTCGTTCGAGAAGGTTACATCGTTGGAAGAGCTTTGGCGCCAAAAGCTGATGAATGCGTTTATGCTGCGCCGCAATATTGGCCTTACCGAAAGCAAAACCACCAATGCCTACCGCCTGGTTAACGCTGAAGGCGATGGTATGCCCGGCCTTATAATAGATTGGTACAACGGCACGGCAGTAATACAATGCCACAGCAAAGCTATGCATGCCGAAAAGGATAAGTTTGTAGAGATACTTAAAAAAGGCTACGGCGACCGTATACATGCTATCTACGATAAAAGTATGGCGGCCATGCACCACAAGCCCGGCAACGATGGCGATGCAGCAGCCGGCGCCAAACAAACCGATGGCTACCTGTGGGGCGCACCGCAAGAGAAAGTAGCGCTGGAGAACAACCATAAGTTTGCTATTGATTGGGTGCAGGGCCAAAAAACCGGCTTCTTTATCGATCAGCGCGATAACCGCCAGTTGCTTAGCCAATATGCCCACGGTAAAAAGGTGCTAAACACGTTCTGTTACTCGGGTGGATTTTCGGTGTATGCACTACAGGCAGGTGCCAGTTTGGTACACTCGGTAGATAGCTCGGCTAAAGCCATAGACCTTACCAACGAAAACGTTAAGCTAAACAACCTTACCGGTGCTCACCAGGCCTACGCCGAAGATGTGTTCGACTTTATGCGCGCATCCAACGAGGCTTACGATGTAGTAGTGCTCGACCCACCGGCATTTGCCAAAGGCCAGTCGGCACGCCACCATGCCATACAGGCATATACCCGTTTAAATCAGGCAGCCTTCCGCAAAATTAAAAAGGGCGGTATTGTCTTTACCTTCTCGTGCTCGCAGGTAGTAGACCGCGAAATGTTTACCGGTGCTGTTACATCGGCAGCTATCGAATCTAAACGCAACATCAAAGTGCTGCACCATTTATCGCAACCCGCCGACCACCCCGTTAGTATCTTCAACCCCGAAGGCCTTTACCTTAAGGGTATGGTAGTTTACGTAGAGTAATTAAGGGCTGTTAACCTTTGGTAGTTAAATACCTTTAAACCCTGAAGCCAGCTGCAACCTTTGGCTGCTAATTTGGTAACTATCAGTGGTTAAGATATTTTAACGGCGGTAGCTTATGCCGCTATTACCCTGTTAAAAGAATTAGAATAAATTTGGCAGCGCATTAAACCAAAACTATGAGTAAAAAGATTTTTACAACCCTTTTCTCTGTGCTTACCCTGGCGGCAGCATTTGCTACTACCAACAAGACCCCGATGAATATTAAGATTACCGTTAAGGGTCTTGAAAATTCAACCATGATACTGGCCAACTACTATGGCGACAAGCAGTATGTAAAAGACACCTTGCTGCTCGACAAGAAAGGCTCAATAACCCTTAAGCAGGATACTACCTACCCCGGTGGTGTATACCTGGCGGTGTTTCCCGCACTGGGCAACCGCTACTTCGAATTTATTATCAGCGAATCGGCTTTTAGTTTAGAAACCGATAGCAACGACCTTACCGGCCACATTAAAGTAAGCAACTCAATAGAAAACACACTTTTCTACGACGACATGAAGTTCCTTGCCCACATGAAAACCACTTCCGACTCGCTGGCTAAGCTTTACCGCGCCGCTAAAGACCAAAATGAGAAGGATAAGTACATGAATGAACTTAAAAAGATAGACACCGAAGTAAAAGGCAAGCGTAACGAGGTAATGACCAAATATCCTAACCTGTTTTACGCCAAGTTGCTTAAATCTATGAAAGAGATCGACGTTCCGGATGCGCCACGCAAACCCGATGGCAGCATGGTTGATTCTGCTTTTCAGTGGCGTTTTTACAAAGCCCATTACTGGGATTTTGTAGACCTTGGCGATGAGCGCCTGCTGCGCACCCCGGTATTCCACAACAAGCTTAAAACCTTTATGAACCAAACCGTGGTTCAAATGCCCGATTCGCTTATTACAGCCAGCGAAGACCTGTTAAGCAAAACCGATAAAAAGAACGATGTATACCGTTATATACTTACCTACATCTTTAACGAAATGGCCAACAGCAAGGTAATGGGCTACGATGCCGTTTACCAATACCTGGGCGAGCACCATTTCTGTGTGCAATCGCTTACGCCATGGATAGATACCGCTAAGCGCTTTAAAATATGCGACCGCGCTACCCGCCTTAAACCGGTGTTGGTTGGTAAACCGGCGCAAAGGCTGATACTACCTACTGATAGCACCGAAATGCAATGGCGTTCATTACAGGATGTAAAAGCCAAATACACCATCCTGGCTTTCTGGGACCCGGATTGCGGCCACTGCAAAAAAGAAATACCAGTACTGGTAGAAGCTTACCACAACCTTAAAAAGAAAGGTATAGATGTACAAGGCTACAGCCCGGCTATTATGGAGATTGAAAACTATAAGGACTGGGTAGAGTTTATACAAAAAAATAACCTCGACTGGATAAACGTATGCGATGCTAAACGCCACAGCAATTTCCGTTTTGAGTGGGATATACAAAGCACCCCGCAGATTTACATACTTGACAAAGACAAAATAATACGCGCCCGCCGCATTGGCGCCGACCAGGTAGAAGATTACATTCTGCACCTGGAGAACCCGGCTTACCGCGGCAAACTTCCTACCAAAGTTAACGACGACGATAAACAGGAAGGCACAGAATAATAACAAACAAAAAAGGGGCTACGGCCCCTTTTTTGTTTCTATAAGCATACAAATAACCTACTTTCGCGCCACCGCAATTATGAGTAATACCGATAGCAAAAGCCTGTTACATAAAGTATCTGCAGTTATTTCTACCGTTGGCAACCCGCTGATAACCTTCTCGCTTTTTATCATGTATGTTACCTCGCAAAGTATGGACGGTGCCTCGGCCGCACTTATGTCGCTTTTAATAATTGGCGGGGTTACTATCCCTATCAGCATAAACAATTACGTTAAAACCAAAAGCGGTAAATACACCAACTACGATGTAAGCGACCGCGAGCAACGCCAGGGTTTCTACCACATATTGCTGGTATTAATGGGGGTAGTTACCGGTATACTGTTTTTAACCAACCAGCCGGCTCCTTTCAGGTAT
>JBJOOW010000067.1:0-2967 GCA_046051095.1 Bacteroidota bacterium
TACTGGCATTGGTTGGCGAGTTTTTATGCTTTAGGTTATAACAACATACCAGCCACTTGTGCAACAATTTATCGTTAGCGTTTTCTTCGCCGGCGGCAAAACCAAGGGCAGCGTTAAAATTCCCATCGCTTATGCGGGCTATGCGGCGGGCAGCCCCTTCATCCATTTCAAACCGTTCCAACAGGGCATTTTTAACATCCTCGTCATCTATAGCCCCTACCTTTACAAGTTGAGTTCGTGAAATAACGGTATTCAAAATCATCTCAATATTCTCTACTACTAAGATGAAAAAAGTATTGGCAGGCGGCTCTTCTATAATTTTAAGAAGTGTGTTTCCGGCTTCTTTTAAATATTCCGCCAACCATATAATCTGTATTTTATACGCCGATTCGTACGTTTTCATACTAATACTATGTATTATTTCATGACATTCCCGTACCGTAATGTTGCCCTGGCGGTTCTCAGCCTCAATGCTTTGTAACCAGTCGTTTACACTCATATATACATTACCCGCCAATGCCGAACGCCACTCAGTAAGATAATCTGTACTAATTGGGGCCTCGCCGCTTTTCTTTGGCACTACGGGAAAAGTAAAGTGTACGTCGGGGTGTATAAACTTCTGGTTTTTTAGGCACGACGAGCATTTGCCGCAGCTATCGTATTCCTGCCTGTCTTCGCACTGTATATATTGGGCCAGCGATAAAGCCAGTGCCAGGTTGCCATTACCCTCGGGCCCCAGCAGCATTAGTGCATGGGGCACCTTGCCGGTTGCCACCATACCCAATAGCTTGTTTTTAACCGTTTGCTGACCTATTACTTCCTTAAAAAACATGTTTTATTAAAAATTTAAGCGGGGCAATAATACTGTTACTTCTCAATCGCGTTTAATATTTCTTCCGATAGCGGCTCCACCATGGGTGAGAATACCTGCAACAGATTTCCGTCCTCTCCTATCAGGTATTTCTGAAAATTCCATTTTACCTCACTATCGCTTTGGCCGTTTTCTGCTTTGTGGGTAAGGTAAGCATATAAAGGATGGGGATCCTCTCCCAGTATAACAACCTTCTCGGTTAGTGGAAAGCTAACACCATAGTTCACTTCGCAAAACTGCACAATCTCATCTACGCTGCCGGGCTCCTGTGCACCAAAGTCGTTACATGGCAAGCCAATTACCTGCACTTTATCTTTATAATGCTGGTGTAGCTCCTCTAACTGTTTATACTGTGGGGTTAACCCGCAGGCCGATGCCGTATTTACCAGCAGTAGCTTTTTACCCTTGTATTGTGCCAGGTTTAAAGGCTGGCCTTTAATATCGTTTATTGCAAAGTCGTATACTGTTTTACCCATGGCGTGAAAATAGAATTTTTGAACCGCATGCTACCAACACCTTGTTTGTAACGTATTACTATAACACTGCTACCGGTTTTTGACAGCGTAATTTTTAGATTTGTTCACTACCATGAAACTGGCGCACATAATAAACCCTGTTAAAGTACCGGCTACATCCGACCTGTACCTGGCGCAGCCCGTTACGTTCGAAACTATACGTATAGCCAGCCAGTTAGCACAAAACAAAATTGATGTAGAGCTATACACAGTGTGCTACCCCGAAGATGAAGAAATCATTCCTGCATTCTTTACTCCTCTCCCACACCTAAAACGCTCTATACAAAATGAAGGCCAGTTCAGCCGTAACAAAAAATATCCGTTTATAGCCGATATACTTTCATCGCTATACAACGCTACACAGGCCGATTACCTGATTTATACCAACATGGATATTAGCCTGATGCCTCAGTTTTACATAGCCGTAGGCGAAATACTGAAAGATGGTTATGATGCTGTGCTGATTAACCGCCGCGGCATATCGGCAAAGTATAAAAGTATAGATGAACTGCCCTTAATGTACTCCGACTATGGCAAGCCCCACCCGGGCTTCGACTGTTTTGTTTTTAAGCGCGATCTGTTTCCTAAGTTAATACTGGAGAACATATGCATTGGCGTACCATTTATAGAGGTAGCCCTTACGCACAACCTGATTGCCTTTGCCGAAAAATTGAAACTGGTAGACGACCTGCACCTTACTTTTCATATTGGCACCGAGGTAATGCCACCGGTAGATGAACAGTACTACAACCACAACCGTAACGAGTACGAACAGAAAATATACCCAAGGATAAAACCTTATTTAGATATTCAGAAATTCCCTTATGCCGAGCTGCCGATTTATAAGCGCATGATTAAGTGGGCGCTTAACCCGGTATTCCGCACGCACCAGGTTGCCGAGATGGAAGGCAAAAGCCTTGGCCGTAAACTAAAGTACGAAATAGATAGCTGGCGCTTTGGTTTATTGCAAAAACTAAAATAGCGCTTGCTATATTTTAATTATGTTAACCCACCCCTAACCTAAAAAGCTGAATATTAAACATCTATAAAAACCTGATGTTAACCCACCCCTGTATATGTACAGGCCTATTACTTGCCCCTTACCATTACAAAATCGTTCATAAAATAGCCGCCGCCAATATCAAAATCGCCGGTGGTTTCAATTATAAAACCATTTTTAAAATAGAAATTAATAGCCTTTATATTCTGTCGGTTCACCTGTAACCTGATTGGTTTGGCAGAATCACTTTGTTGTAAAATATATCTAAAAAATTCTGCACCTATACCACTGCGGTGTTTTGCCACATCTATATAAAATTTGTGCAGGTAGTAGTAATCGCCTTTCAACTCAACCGAGGCATAACCCACCGGTTCATCATCTGCATAAGCCAGATAAAAAACCTCGCCACGTTGCATACCCTCAAGTATTGCTTTAGCCGAGTACCGGTCGGCCAGCATAAAATCTATCTGTGCAACTGTAATAATAGTTGGGTAATGCTCGTGCCATATCCTTTTTGCAAGGTCAGCAATGGTAGCAACATCTTGTTCGGTAGCTTTATTAAAGGCAACAGTCATAATAAA
>JBJOOW010000068.1:0-8350 GCA_046051095.1 Bacteroidota bacterium
CAATATTAGCAACTGCACTTATACTACAATAGTTACAATTACCCAGCCAACAGCCATAAACTTATCATTCGTAAACTACGATGGCTATGCCACCGATACCTTAAACGCTGTAGCAACAGGCGGTACAGGAACATACACTTACAGTTGGAACACAGGAACCACTCAAACATACAATACCACATCGTTTTGTTCTCCATTTACCTATATAGTTACAGTTACCGATGCAAATGGTTGTATACAGGTAGATTCTGCCACCATGCCGGGAAACAACCACTGCGTATGGCCTGGCGATGCCGACAATAACAATATTGCAGACAATAACGACCTACTACCCATAGGGCTTAAGTATGGCACTATGGGCTTTGCCAGAACTGCCGCCGATATAAACTGGGAGGAGCACCAGTCTCACTTATGGTACGATTCGTTGGCTAATGGAACCGACAGCAGATATATAGATTGCGACGGCAACGGCACTATCAACGCCGATGATACGATGGCTATAGTTCAAAACTTTGGGCTTACACACAGTAAAAATGAAGAGCAGCGCGAATGGCGCTCGGGCTCGCCGGCACTATTGGTAGACCTGATACCCGATACTACACAAGCCGGTGATACGATGTACGCTAACCTGTACCTGGGCGATGCGGCTATTACTGCAACAAATGTATACGGTTTAGCCTTTACGCTTAACTACGATGTAAATGTGGTAGACACCAGCCTTACCAGCATGCAGTTTTCTAACTCGTGGCTGGGCACCGCTACCGACAAAATAAGTATTGCCAAAGACCTTAAACAAGGCCAGATAAAATGCGCCGTTACGCGTATAGACCATACCAACCGCAGCGGGGCCGGGCAAATAGCACAGGCTAAATTTGTTATTACTACCGATAATATAAACGGTAAAGACCTTGCCTACTACGGCATGCAGGTTTGGATAACCGACCTTGTAGTGATAAGCAACGATGGAACTGAGCTGGATGTAAACGAAGGGCTTGACTCTACCAAAGTTGAGTTTGAGCCCACCGGTATTACCAATTTAAGCTTAAGCAGTGCCGATTTAAAAATACAACCCAACCCCGCTAGCAACACGGTGCTGCTTAACGTTACCAAAGATTTGGTTGGCAGCAACATAAAACTGGCAGATTTGCAAGGCAGGGCGCTTTTAGAAACACCGGTAGCATCGCCAACATTTACCATCGAAACTTCAGCATTGGCTAATGGTATTTATCTGGTACAGTTAATTACCAAACAAGGTACACTTACCAAACGCCTTATTATTGCACATTAACCTTATTACCACCCATGCAAACACAAAAAAACGGCTCATTGCTTACGCAATGAGCCGTTTGCTATTTTAAGTATAACAGTTTATACCGCCGATGTAAATTGTTTTAAGAAACGCACATCGTTTTCGAAATACAATCGCAGGTCGTTTACCTGATAGCGAAGCATGGTAATACGCTCTATACCCATACCAAAGGCAAAGCCTGAATATTTTTTGGTATCCAGTTTACAGTTCTCAAGCACTGCAGGGTCAACCATACCACAGCCGCCAATTTCTACCCAGCCGCTATACTTACATACCGGGCAGCCTTTTTGGTTACAGATGGTGCAGGTAATATCCATTTCAGCACTTGGCTCGGTAAATGGGAAAAACGAAGGGCGGAAACGTATTTCGGTATTGCGGCCGAACATCTCCTGCGCAAAGTAAAGCATGGTTTGTTTCAGGTCGGCAAACGATACGTTTTCGTCTATATACAAACCCTCTACCTGGTGGAACGTACAGTGCGCGCGCGCCGAGATAGTTTCGTTGCGATACACACGGCCGGGGAAAATATAGCGTAAAGGTGGTTTCTGGCTTTCCATCATCCGTATCTGTACCGATGAAGTATGCGTACGCAGTAACTGGTTTTTATCTTCACTTAAAAAGAAAGTATCCTGCATATCGCGCGCAGGGTGGTCTTGTGGCGTATTAAGCGCGGTAAAGTTGTGCCAGTCATCTTCAATCTCGGGGCCCTCGGCTACCACAAAGCCTATCCGGCTAAATATCTCAATCATACGGTTACGTACAATAGATAGCGGGTGGCGCGTACCCAATGGCATATCAAAGCCAGGCGCTGTAAGGTCTGGTATATCGCTGCTGGCCTGGCTGCCACTTTCAAAGGCCGCTTTCAGTTCTTCCAGTTTGCCCTCGGCAGCTGCTTTAAGGGCGTTCATTAGCTGGCCATACTCCTTTTTGCGCTCGCCTGGCAACTGGCCCATAGCACCAAACAAATCCTTTAGCACGCCTTTGCTGCCCAGGTATTTAATACGAAACTGCTCTAACTCATCGGCGTTGGCCGGTGCAGCAGCTTTAATCTCTTCCAATACGGCATTTGCCTTGTCGAAAATCTCTTGCATGGCGCGAAAATAAAAATTACGGGGTTATACTACCCTGATTTTGGTTATAACTACATAGGCTTAACTACACCTTGTATACAGCCTGGCTATCTGCTCTTTCATACCCTGTGTATAGTTATAGCCGGCATCGTAAATTTCCTGTGTTTTCTTAAACTCAAACAGCCCATAGTCTGCTAAAGCGGGCGGCTCAATAAATACATTGCACTTATCGGCCTTGGCTATTACCGAGTTGTAAATAGCCATGTGAAATGAGCGGTCCAGCACTACGGGTATGCTCATCTCCTCATCGCGGTGGCTCAGCGGGTTAACATGCACGCCAATTATAACATCGCAGTTGCCTAATAAAGGCTCTACCGGAAAGTTATTTAATATACCGCCATCTGCGTACACGCGGTCGTTATACTTAACCGGCTCAAATATACCCGGCACTGCCGAGGAAGCTGTAATGGCCGTAGCCAAATCGCCGGTAGAGATATATTCAGTTTTACCCGATTCAAGATTAGTAACTGCAGCGGTAAATGGCAGGTTAAGCTGTTCGAAGGTAGTTTCGCCAATAAACATGCGGCAGGTATTTATTATCGACCGTGTTTTAAGCAGCCCGTCCTTTTGCCACGAAAAGCCAGGAAAATGAAATATCTTTTTCTCCAGTGCTATTTCCAGCATTTTATCGGTCGAAAAACCGGCCGCGTAAAACCCGCCCACTATCGATCCTGCGCTGGTACCTGCAATTACATCGGGCTTTATGCCCATTTCTTCTAACGCTTTAATTACCCCTAAGTGGGCTATGCCACGGCTACCTCCACCCGATAGTACCAATCCTGTTTTCATAATGCGGCAAAGTAAACAAGTAATTGGCAGCGTATTGCTTAAAACAAGTTAACTGACAACTGTGTTGCCCCCCTGCTGTAAACACAAATGCCCGCTATAAAGCAGGCATTTGCTTACCGAAACAATGGCGTTTCTGTAACTTATTGCGGTGTACTTATTTGCTTAACTCGCCCACACTGCGGTGTATAAACTCGGTTAGTGCTTTACCTTTTAGCATACCTTGCGCCAGCAATGCCAGGTCGTACAACTGGCGTGCATGGCCGGTGTTGTTGTCGCTTAGTAACTTTTTTACCGATGTGTGATTGGTATTTACCACCACATTTATTTGCTCGGGCATTTCGCCCATAAAAGCAAACTGGCCTCCGCCCATGCGGCTCATATCACTCATACGTCGCATAAACTCGCTTTTGGTAATCTGTACCGGCACTTCTTCGGGTGCCAATGGTTTCAATTCTATCTGCGCGTGTTTGGTTTCTACCACACCGGTAAATAACTCCTTCAGTTTTTCTTCTTCCTCTTTGGTTAATAACGATGCAGCTTCTTCATCCTTTTCAATCAGCTTGTTTAAAGTATCAGCATCTACACGCTTAAACGCAAGGTCGGTGTGTTTACCTTCTAAAAATTGTATAAAGTGCTGATCTATGTAACTATCCAGCAACAGCACCTCGTAGCCATATTTCTGTGCGTTATGAATGTACGTATGCTGTGTTTCAGCGTCGGTACTGTATAACAGTACCAGCTTGCCGTTTTTATCTTTTTGCAAAGCCTGTGTACGTTCTTTCAATTCATCAAACGTATAGCTTTTATTATCGGTATTTTTAAACAGGCAAAACTTTTGTGCTGTGTTATAAAACTTATCATCGCTTAGCATACCATATTTTACAAACAGGCCCAGGCTTTCCCACTTCTCTTCAAACGATGGGCGGTCGTTATTGAAAATCTCAAGTAGCTTATCGGCTACCTTTTTAACTATGTGCTGTGATATCTTCTTAACGTTAGGGTCGCCCTGCAGGTAACTGCGCGATACGTTAAGCGGAATATCCGGCGAATCTATTACGCCCTGCAGCAGAGTAAGAAACTCAGGCACAATCTGCTCTACCGAATCGGTTACAAATACCTGGTTGCAGTATAAGTGTACCTTGTTACGATTAAGGTCGGTATTGGGTTTATATTTAGGAAAATACAATATACCCTTCAGGTTAAACGGATAATCGGTATTAATATGTATCCAGAACAAAGGTGGCTCGCTAAAAGGATACAGTTCGTTATAAAATGCTTTATAGTCCTCTTCTTTTAGCTCCGATGGAGATTTTATATAGGCCGGGGTTACATTATTAATTACACGTGGTGCAGTAGTAGTAAGTGGCTTACCATCGGCATCTTTTTCCTCTAGTTCCACTTCTTCGGTACCAAAGCGTATGTTAACCGGCAAAAACTTGCAGTATTTTTCAAGCACCTGTTTAATCTTATACTCATCCAGGTAATCTTTCGCTTCGTCGTTAATGTGTAACACCACGTCTGTACCGCGGTCAGTTTTATCAAAGCTGGTTAGTTCAAACTCGGTGCTGCCGGTACAGGTCCAGTGGGCGGCAGGTTCATCTTTATAGCTTTTGGTAAACAACTCAACTTTATCGGCTACCATAAATGCCGAGTAAAAGCCCAAACCAAAATGGCCGATTATACCGGCTTTATCAGAGCTCTCAAACTTTTTTATAAACTCTTCGGCACTTGATAGAGCTATGGTATTAATGTACTTTTTAACCTCTTCGGCGGTCATACCAATACCGCGGTCGCGTATAGTTAGTGTTTTGGCCTCTTTATCTAAAAGCACCTCTACATACAGTTCGCCCAGCTCGCCCTGCACCTCGCCCATTTTGGCAAGCTTTTGCAGTTTAGTGGTAGCATCTACAGCGTTACTCACCAATTCGCGTAAAAATATATCCTGCTCGCTATACAGGAACCGTTTAATGATAGGGAAAATATTTTCGGTTGAAACAGAGATTGTACCTTTTTCCATGCTTTTCGATTTTGACACGTACCTGACAAGAGGTGTGCCATAGGTATATGTACTGACAATTTTACACCTCTGGTGTCAGCATTTCAGGCCATTGGTATTCAATTGAATTAATTAAATGGCATAAGATGTAGCCTATAAGCATAAGATTGATAAAAATGTATCTGGGTTGGATTAAGTATAGTTAGAAATATACTTTATCCAGTTACGTATAGTAACTGCAATAACCTAAAGGGTAATAAGCCGGTGGTTAAAACAGACCAACAAAAGAAATAAACGGGTTGATAGAATGCATTAACACCTGCCTGCTGGCGTTGGGCGAAATGATGTTTTCAAAAAACCCGGTTTTATTGTATGAATAACCATAAAAGTTATTGTACGGACATAAAAAATAAGTAGCCCCAAAACGAAGCCCGAACTTTTTACTACAATTAATTCGTATAGCAGCTTCGCCCTGAAAATTAACGCATGGGCGGGCTTTATCCCAGGCTACTTTATTGTGAGACTGATCATAAAGCGGCTGATGTACCAATGCAAGACCACCAAGTGCATTAAGCTCCAGAGAGCCTACACGCCCACCCAGATTTAATCCAAACCCGGCATTATAATAATGTGCAAACCACATAGCATCATATTTCACATCCGTTTGAACACCCGGTAGCTTACTACTGATGTACCGATTATACTCCTGCGCTACCGAATAAGTGTTACAGCCAATCCTTATTTTTATACCAATCGCATTGGCTAATCTAAACCACGAATCTAACGCAGCTGCCGGGCCTAAAATTGCAAATGTTGGCTTTTCGCTAAAAGTAAGAAACGGAATAGAGGTACCCAAAGTTAAACCTATAAAGTGAGGTACTTTAAACTTTTTAACCGGCACAATTTTTATTGTATCTACGGGTAACGCTGTGTTGCCAATTGTATTAATACGTAGTAAAGAATATTCCTGTTTAACCGCGGCTATTGAATCAAAATATGGCTCTGCAACAGTAGCACTTACAATTATTTTTACACTGTTTTCAAACTTCCAGTATGTTACATTACCAAAGTCGTCGGTCTCCTGCCCAAACCCATTAGCAATTACACTGTTTTCAAACTCACCTATATATTTATTCTTTTGCCTTAACACAAGCTCGCCATAGCCAACCCTTTTTACGCCGGCAAATTCACCAAAATAGTACTCGCCGCTTTCAGGGGTATACCAATGGCTTACACCAGAGGTAAACACATCGTTAACAAACAGCCCTAAATGGTAATTTCCTGTAATAAACCTATCATAACCCAGGCCAGCTTTAACGCCATTATCATAATGCCCTATAAATGTTTGCGCCTGTAACTGTTGAATTACATCGCCTTTAGTAAAGGCATCGTTACTAAAACTACCTAAATAAGAAGACTGTTCGGTTAGCCTGTTTCCGTTGCTTAAAGTTATAGGATGGTGTACTACCAGTATACCGTTACCTTCTTTACGCCTCCTGTACCTGCCACCGGCATAGTACTCGCCCTCTATAGTAGTTTCGCGCATATTATCCATCTGCTGTACATACTGCGCCTGTATTTTTCCTTTTATCTGTTCGGTTTCTTTATAAAGGCTGTCCCAGCGTGTATAGAAATTACGTGCCTTTGCTACCAGCTGCCGGCTAAATAATACCTGATTCAGGCTGTCTTCAGCTATTTTTTTTTGCGCGCTTGTTGCAGCTGCCAAAACACTATCTTCTACTCTTTTTTGTTCTGCGGCTATAAGTTCTGCTTCTTTTCTTTTTTGCAACTCCTGTCTGGCAGTTGCTAAAGCCTCAGCCCCAGCAGCCATTACAGAGCGGTGCCGCTCCAATCGGGCAACAGATATTTTATCCAGCAATACTATGTTTCCATCGGGCAATGTTACTTTGTGTAAGGTGGGTGTTGTACGAGATGTATCTCTAAAAGAAAAAATATATTCGTACTCATCATTTGCCGCAGCGGTTGTATCTATCTGCTTATCCAGAAAAGGGTTATTGGTATAAAACAAGCCGCCGGTTTGCGCGTTGTATTGCAACACTTGCGACACTTGCTTTCCGTTTTGTTTACAGGTCCAGCTTAACTCGTCGGCAGCTATGTTGTTTACTAAATTTACTTCTGCCAACAGGCTTTTCTTGTTGCCATCGTATATTTTAAATGTTGCCATGTAAAAATTACCTGCATTGCTTTCGTCAACAGTATACCATACATTCTTAGATGTAAGAGAGGCGGTAATCAAGCGGCCCTGGTAATAAGTTTGTGCCGAAAGGCAAATAGTAGCAAATAATAAAGCCGATAACAATATACTTTTATGCATAAAAGGTTAGTTTATATTTTTTTTAATCCGCATCGCGTTGAGAGGAAACTGGTGTAACTGTCGGAGCTGCGTTACCCGAAGCGGACACCGGTTTCTTTTTAACTGTGTTAACAGGTTTAGCTACAATTGAATTAGCCTCCGGCACGTTATTATAAGCTAACATCTGTTGTGCAACAATTTTATATAGTGGCTCTATAGCAACGTGATTAGGGTTAGCTACCATAGCCAAACAGCTATCTATATTCATACTCACATTGTCTGATAAATAAACCAGGCCGGCTGAAGTCTTTTTTATTTTGGATATTTCTGTCAAATACCTGTTCAAATGCAACAGATTGAATGAATCCAATGTCAACTCAATTTCAAGACCTGTTTCAGCAGCATTAACCCCGGGAAGATTTGCCTGTTTTATCTCGTTTAGTCTAAGTTTCATTAAGTTATCGGTGCGTACTTTGTATGCCGTTATTGGCAATGGCGATACTATAGCCTGCCTTGCTTTAGGCATCTCTGTTATTAATAGTGGCAGATATTTCCCCCAAATTTTAAGGCTAACTATTTCGGCAGGTGTTAACTGGTGTTTGCCAGCATAGTGGTCTTTAAAAGCTCCGGAAAGGTACCCGCTGGCATTCTGCCAATCTTTATTGCTTATTGCAGCCGATACTAAAGCAATACTTGTTTCTGCCTTTTGTTGGTTATAAAAATAAAATGCTCCGCCCGCCAAAGCACCTATCAGCCCCAACATAAATAGCAACCATCCAACCGCACTTACCCACTTACGTTTGGTTGTAGCA
>JBJOOW010000069.1:0-3682 GCA_046051095.1 Bacteroidota bacterium
TTTTATAAACCCAAACCAGCAGATTCAGTTTTATCCAAAAGAGCAAACTACATTAAGTCTGGATAGTTTCTCGCTACTTTTTTCGCACCAGAACATTTCACAAACAAGAGATACTATTACACTAACTGTATTTAACCGTAACAGTTTAGTAATTACCGGAGTAGGAACACCGGCAGCTCAATATTACGCAGCTACATTATGGGATACTACTATCATTACAACCACATCGTTAACCGGCAATGGTCAATCTGCAACTATGATGTTCCGGCCATTTCTCTCTTTGCCGCAAGCAGTAACTTTTGGCATACGTGTAGATTTTAAAGGCGATACAGCTAACAGATTTATGGTGGCTGCCGGCTACCGTAACGAATGCAACAACGCCTGCAGTGCGTCCCCGGCTATAATTAGCGGCGGAACTATCGGCTATCTAAATCATACCGATATTTCAAATCAATCGGGGCTATACTTTAGCGGTCAGGGCGTTTTTTATACAGATTGCAATACCGATGGCAACTACAATAATAACGGCTGCGAAAATCACCCATTTCAAAACCTTGCCGTAGTTGCCTATGTTGCTGCTAATACTGCCATAAACAGCAATGCACAATGCTCTATAATAGGTTATGCATTTATAGATACAGACACCAATTGCCTGCAAAACAACAACGAATTACCAGCTACGGGCAGAACCGTACTAGCTACTAAAAACAACTCAGTTTATTACGGACTAACCAATATAGCAGGCAGATACGAAATAATTGTACCAGATACCGGCACGTATAGCATAAGCGTTTATAACAACCCAAACATTTGCTCGCAGCCACATCTATGTACCGATAGCATAGTAACCATATCTGCAGTTGGCGATTCTGCAATAAACAACAACATAGCATTTAGCCCATCTACGTCACCCGATTATAGCTTGTTAGTACTAAACAACAACGCCAATCCCGGGTTTATACAAAACTATACCATATACCCATTTAACTATAACGGCAACAGCACAAATGCAGCTGTTACGGTAACATTTACGTACGACAGCTCACTAACCTTCTTATCGGGCAGTGGAACACTGCAACACAACGCCGCCGATAAAACTATTACCTGGACCATTGACACACTTGAACAATATGTTTTTAGCAACCAGCCTCTGGAGGTGGCTTTCAATGTATCGCCGGTTTTGCAGGCAAATCATGTATTGCACAACACCTTTAGTATTTTACCGGTAGCAGGCGATTGCAACCCTGACAATAATTTTTTCAGTATATCCAATACTGTATCCGGTTCTTTCGACCCTAATACAAAAGAGGTTACTCCACAGGGAGCCATTACCGGGCGCGACTCTATACTTACTTATACTATTCACTTTCAAAACACAGGAAACGACACCACCCATTTTGTAATAATTACCGACACGCTATCGCAATATGTAGAACCAGGCAGCGTACAAACCATTGCGGCCAGCCACCCATACAATGCATTCACTATATCGGCACAAGGCATACTTACCTGGTCATTTAACCCATTATACCTGCCCGATAGCGCAACAAACGAAACTGCCAGTAAGGGCTTTGTAACTTTTACAATTAAAACAAAAGCCAGCTTACCTATTGGTACAAGCATCAATAACCGCGCAGCCATTTACTTCGATTATAACCCGCCAATAATTACCAATACAGTAACCAGCACGGTTGCCGAACTGTTATCGGTGCCGGCATTAAACAATACAGCCCCGGTAACGGTACAGGTTTACCCTAACCCGTTTAGCCATAAAACGCAAATAGCTGTTACCGGCATTAATAGCAACTACAATTTCGAGTTATACGACTTAACCGGAAGGCTTGCTAAAAACATACCCAATATTACCTCTACGCAATTTACACTGCAACGCGATGACCTCGCCGGCGGAGTATATTTCTACCGTATATACAGTGCGGGCCAGCATACCAATGGCCGGCTGGTTATTGAGTAAAACAAAAGGGGCTGCAAATGCAGCCCCTTTTGTTTTATGTATAGTATTAATTACTCGCCGGCTTCTCCGCCTTTGTCTTTTTTCTTTTTACCAGTTGTTGCAGCCGATAGCTTTTCAAATTCCTTATCGATATAGTAAAGAGATTGTGGGCCTCCGCCTATCAGTTTTATTTTATCCAGTATGCGCTTAAACTGCACCTCTTCTTCTTTCTGCTCATCTATAAAAAAAGTAAGAAACACCTCGGTAGCATGGTCGCCTTCTTTTTTGGTAAGGGTAGCAATCTGGTATATAGCACGGGTTACTTTCTGCTCGTGCTCCAGTGCCATCTCTACCGCCTCCTGTATCGATTTAAACTCGTAACGTGGTGCTTTAAAAGCGGGCACCAGCGCATGGCCACCTACTTCGTTTATATAGGTGAAGAACTTCATAAAGTGCGTACTCTCTTCGGCGCTTTGCTTGTAAAAAAACTTAGCAGTACCTTCATAGCCCTCACGCTCGCACCAGCTGGCAACTGCCAGATAGCTGTATTGTGCATTTATCTCCAGGGTAAGGTGTTCGTTCAATGCTTTCTCAATCTTCTTCGTTATAATCATTGTAATGGTTTTAAAATTTGTAGTACAAATGTAATCGTTTAGCCCCTACACTCAAAATATGTTAACCCACCCCTCAGCTAAAAAACTCATTAACAGCAACTTGTAAAAAATCGATGTTAACCCACCCCTACCACAATCAAATTATGAAATAATTTAATATAATAAACAATAACAACCGCATAACATAAAATTATGGCCTTGCTATAACCATGCAGCTGTATGTAAGAAAGATAAACAGGCGGCGCCTACGGCGCGCAAATACAACTAACATCTATGCTACAAACAGGTGGCTCCTACGGAGCACTATCAGCCTAATACACCGCGTAGCGGTCGCCTGTTTATAGTAATAATATGTTGAAGGAGATTGCGCACCGTAGGTGCCGCCTGTGAAAAATGTTCTCTGTTCCTATTGTTCAGGCAGCCCCTGTTGTTCCGAGTGTTGCGCAGCACAACTCGGAACACCCCAATAATACGGGGTGTTTAACTCCGCTATTCCATAAAACAACAATGGCCCCTAACGGGGCCATTGTTGTTTTATATCAATACAGTAGTACTTACACCGTAGCAGTCATATACTCTTCTATCGGTGGGCAGGTACAAATTAAGTGACGGTCGCCGTGGCTGTTATTTACACGGCCCACGCTTGGCCAGAATTTGTTATCGCCCACAAACGGCAGCGGGAAAGCAGCTTCCTCACGGGTATACGGGTGGTTCCACTCGCTGGCGGTAACTACCTGTACGGTATGCGGTGCATTTTTAAGCGGATTATCGGTAGCGTCTATCTGTTTTTTCTCAATAGCATCTATCTCGCCTTTAATAGCAATCAGCGCATCGCAAAAACGGTCCAGTTCGGCTTTATCTTCACTCTCGGTAGGCTCTATCATAAGCGTACCAGCCACCGGGAACGATACCGTAGGCGCATGGAAACCATAATCCATTAAACGCTTGGCCACGTCTTCTACTTCTATACCTACAGTATGTTTAAATGATCTGAAATCTAATATCAACTCGTGCGCCACACGGCCATACTCTTTACCTACATACAGTACCTGGTAGTATTGCTCAAGGCGGGCTTTCATGTAGTTAGCGTTCAGTATCGCCATTTTGGTAGATTCGG
>JBJOOW010000070.1:0-3085 GCA_046051095.1 Bacteroidota bacterium
TTATTATGTAGTGGCCGTATCGGTTAATACCTACAGCGATGCAGTAACCAGCAACGAAGTACGCATAGATGTAGCCAACGGCACTACCATTACCACTTCAGCTATCAGCGGTTCGCCGTTCGATGTATCGCCAAACCTGAACGCACCGGTAACCGTAAACTTTACCAGCGATGCCGTGTTTAACGCCGGCAACGTGTTTATTGCCCAGCTTTCTGATTATACCGGCAGCTTTGCCAGCCCCGTAAACATTGGTACACTTAACGGTGCTACCATTGGTGCTATTAGTGCTACTATACCGGGTGCCACACCGGGCGGAAACAACTACCGTATACGCGTAGTATCTACCGACCCTGCTATTACCGGTACCGACAACGGTAGCGGTCTTGTAGTAAATCCGTTTACCAGTACTATTGCCCCAACCGATACACAGCACATTGCCCGCAATCAGGATGGTACTGCCATTACAGTTACCGAGTCGCAAACTGCTACCCGTACCTGGAAATACTCTGAGGTTTCTGGTTTAGGTTACACAGGCTTTAACCCTGCTCAAACAGGCGTAACATTAATCCCCCGCTTTAATCTGGCAAGCACTTACTATGTAATTTGCGAATCGAAAAACAGTGCAAACGATGCTATATCTACCGAAGAAGTAGTAATAATAGTAACCAACTCTGTTGGTATTAACGAGGCTGCCAACGAGTATGTAAAAGCATACTGGAACGGCAACAGCTTTATGGTTGACCTTACAGCATCTAAACTTGCAAACCCTGTGTTAGAGGTGGCAAACACCAACGGACAGGTATTGGTAAAAGAAACCCTTAATGCCAATGCGCTTAATACCGTAGCTACCGGCCTTACAAGCGGTATTTACTTCTTTAAAATTACCGATGGTGGCAACAGCTACAGCGGTAAAACTGTAAAGCAGTAATACCAGTAATTAGTTAATATTTCGATATACAAAACGGGCGGTTGAGTAATCAACCGCCCGTTTGCTTTGGGTAGGTTTAATAGTTACCATAAAACAAAAAAAGCGCCTCAAATGAGACGCTTGATTTTGTACACCCGAAGGGAGTCGAACCCCTAACCTCCCCGATATGCATCGGGGTGCTCTATCAGATACTCAATATACTTTCTGCTTTTCTTAGCTTTTATTTCCCTTTCGCGTTTCATGGCATCTGCCTTGGTTGGGTATTCTTCTTTGTATACCAATACCCAGGGTTTACCTTTTGAAGTATACTTGTCGTTATCTAATTGGTGTCTGCGTAGCCTTTCATCCAAATCGTTGGTAGCACCAACATAATACTTGTCGGTTGATTCACTATAAAGTATGTAGAGATATGCCATAAAACAAAAAAGCGCCTCAAATGAGACGCTTGATTTTGTGCACCCGAAGGGAGTCGAACCCCTAACCTTCTGATCCGTAGTCAGATGCTCTATCCAGTTAAGCTACGGGTGCATTCCGTTAAACGGGACGCAAATATAGAATTTCAAATCAATTGCCAAAATAGTTTTTTAATAATTTCATTATCAGGGCGTAAAAAACTATTTCCACTTAATATTGCAGCCTATGCCCGGGCGCTGGTAGGGAGATACCGGTTGGCCTGCCAATATATTATCAAACGCCTGTCGTATATCCTTACCACTTAAAGGCACATTGTTAGATGGGCGCGAATCATCCAATTGTCCCCTATAAACCAGTTTAAGCCCTTTGTCAAAAATATAAAAATCGGGTGTGCACGCAGCGTCGTAGGCTTTGGCTACGGCTTGTGTTTCATCATACAAATACGGAAAAGGAAAATTCTCTTTAGCCGCCAGTTCTTTCATTTTGTCTGGCGCATCTTCAGGGTGGCCTGCAATATCGTTACTGCTAATTGCAATAAAGTTTATGCCTTTAGCCATATAGTCATTTGCAAGCCTTACTAATTCGGGGTTTACGTGCTTTACATAGGGGCAGTGGTTACAAATAAACATCACCACCGTTGCCTGTGCCCCTTTAAGTTGGTTTAGTGTAACGGTACTACCCGAAACTGTATCGGGTAATGTAAAATCGGGCGCCGTAGTGCCAAGCGGTATCATGTTAGAAGGTGTAAGTGCCATAGCGGGTCAAAAATAAAAGTAAAGCGGATTTTGTAATGCTACAATGTATTAACCTGTAAAAAGGATAAGCGGACGTTGTTCAGAAAAATATAATTAAGGTATGGGTTTTTTAGTTCAATTTTTACGTGCAAAGGCCCTTTGTTGGGCAAGTTGGTATACAAGTATACATCATCCCACACTCCGGGCCAACCGGTAAGGTTATAGCGCAAATCTATGGTTGAATTGCCTATTAATGGTTGTAATGGTAGCCTGGTTGTGTTGTTGTTTATAGTAACTGTTAAGTTAGAAAACTCATCCGCATCAAAGTTGGCTATATCGCCTTTAAACATTGCTTTTGCATCCAACCGCAGGTAATTAAATCCGGTATTGGTAATGGTAGTGTCTAAAACTGTTACACCGGTAGGTTCTATTGCCAGCCAGGCGTTCGAATCTGAAATTACGGTATCGGCAGGGTTAAATAATCTGCTGTATACTAAAATGCTATCAGTTACTTTTCCTTCAAGTTTAGCAAGTCCAAAATACTGCCTTATCTGTTGCTGGGTTACCTTGGTTTTAAGAAACAACATCTGGTACTGGTACGCTGTTAAACCATCGTGGCTGATATAACCTTTTTCGTACTGCCAGGTTTGAAAACAATTCAGAAACAGTATGAAAGCTATTACCGGAGCAAGTATCAATTTAATCCACTTAGTGGCTTGAACAAATTGCAGAAACGCCCCTATTGGAAAAACCAACAGCGCGTAACTTTGTACCAATGGCCGACAGCCAAAACTGCCACCGTACGACCAGGCATGCCACGAGTAGGTAATGTAAACAACCAACAGCGTGTAGGTTATAAAAGGTATAAAAAGTGGCCTGTGTTTAACCCATAATAATGGTAAGCCGATAATTGCCATAGCCATAACCGGGGTGTATACCAGCCAGCCTTTTCGTATGCTGAATAAGCCTGGCAGTATATGCGGGCTTAAAAAATCGAAAGTGCCGTCGT
>JBJOOW010000071.1:0-3529 GCA_046051095.1 Bacteroidota bacterium
CAGTTAATACACCAGCCCATTGATAGAGGAGCGTATTGGTAAACTTCTTCCATTTGCTCTATGTTACCGTGGCAGGTTTGGCATTTAACTTTACCTGCATTAACGTGCTGAGCGTGGTTAAAGTAAACGTGGTCTGGCAGGTTGTGTATACGGGTCCACTCTACTGGTTTAGCTTTGCTTAGGTCGTAGCTTTTTGCAGTTGGGTCCCAACCTACAGCGGCGTATATTTTAGCAATTTCTTCGGTGCCGTATTTAGGGCCTTTGCTAACCTGTTTGTGGCAGTTCATACAGGTGTTAAGAGATGGGATGTTAGAATGCTTGCCTTTGTTAGCAGTGCTGTGGCAGTACTGGCAATCTATTTTGTGAGTACCTGCGTGTAAAGCGTGCGAGAATTTAATTGGCTGGCTAGGCTGGTAACCTTGCTGGCGACCAAAGTGTGTAACCGTATCTACTGTAACATAGCCAAGTGCAACAATGCCTATCAGGATAGCCGCAGCAATAAAGTTTGTCTTTTTGTAGAAAGGAATGCCAGGCTCCTGTACTTCACCGGCTTTTTCAGCCACCATTTTATCCAGGCGGTTGGTAACACTAACCAGTATAACAACAAGCAATACTAGTAGCAGTACAAACAGGTATAGTGCAGTATTAGAGCTTTCTTCTGTTTGTGCAGCACCGCCAGCAGCTGTAGCAGCACCCGCAGCAGGGGCAGCCGGAGCACCGTAAGCATCAGGATTTTCTACATAAAGCAATATCTGGTCAATCTGTCCGTCGTTCAGGGTAGTGAACACGTTCATCTCAGATGGACGGCTGTTAGCCATATCAACAGCATATTTGTAGCCGCCGCCTACAGCATCTTTCCAGTTATGGATCCAGGTGTGCAGCCACTGTTTGCCGCTTTTGCCTTTAAACTCACCTGCGCCTTCCCAACGGGCGGTTACGCCTTGCAGGGCCGGGCCGGTACCATCTGCCTTAGGGTTGTGGCAGGCCGCACAGTTACTCTTGAACAATGATTTGCCCTCTGTCCATTGCGCTTTGTCAACTTCTGCAGCGTGGGCAAACAAAAAGCCTACACTCAAAAGCACAGTTAATAATGTTGTGAGAGTAAATAGTTTAGAAGGGCTTTGCTTATTTTCTGACTTCATGGAGAAGAGAATTGTCATGGAATTGTAAAAAATTTCGGCGGCAAATATGTATCAGCGAGGTTAAATAACCAAAAAATGCCCAATAAAATTTGCAGCTCTTTTCTCAATTTGGATTTATTATAAATACACCCCTAAAACCCTTACTACCAAAGGGTTTCAGCTGCTCAAAATGGTTCAAAAAATCACCCACTGTTGATATGTGCATAATAAGACCGGGGCCAAAAACGGCTTTTAGACAGACCGTAGCCTAAAATTTTAACAGTTGTCGTTCGTCTGTTTGCAACTGCCTCATATTCAGGTAAACTTTTATATCGGTTGGTTGTTTTCATACCTGATGATTTTATCACCATTGCAAAAACTATATTTTTAACCCTATAAACAAACGCATGAAAAAGAAGTTTTACCAAATAGCATTTTTAATGATTACCGCAGCCATTGTTAGCTCATGCAATAGTAATTCGGGCGCACAAACAACCAGTACACCAGCTACCGTATCGGTTAAAACCGAAGATGTTAGCTATAATGCCGACAGCATTACTATGAACAGCTATGTGGCTTATAATCAAAATGATACAAACAAAAGACCGGTAGTAATAGTTGTGCCAGAGTGGTGGGGGCTAAATGATTATGCGAAAGGCCGTGCGCGGCAATTGGCCGAGCTTGGCTATCTGGCAATTGCCATAGATGTGTATGGCAACGGGCAAACTGCCGATAACCCCGACAAAGCCAAAGCGCTGGCTATGCCGTTTTACCAAAACCCTGCTATGGGTAAACAACGCTTTGATGCCGCACTGACCAAAATAAAAAGCTACCCAATAGCCGATACCGGTAAAGTTGCCGCCATTGGCTATTGCTTTGGTGGTGGGCTTGTACTGAACGTAGCCCGCCTGGGTGAGGATATTAAAGGGGTAGTTAGTTTTCACGGCAGCCTGTTAGGCGTGCCAGCTAATAAAGACTTACTTAAAGCCGCCATATTGGTTTGCCACGGCGAAGCCGACCCTTTTGTACCGGCTACCGAAGCTGCAGAGTTTAAAAAACAAATGGATTCGATTGGGGCCAATTACACATTTAAAGGCTATGCCGGTGCTACACACGCCTTTACTAACCCTAATGCAACTGAGATGGGCAAAAAATTCTCGCTACCTATTGCCTACAATGCTGCGGCAGATACAGCTTCGTTTAAAGATATGCAGCAGTTTTTAGGCACTATCTTCAAGTAGCTAAATGCTATAAGCAATACCAACCAACTAACACAACCAGACATTCAGATTATTTTTACTTTCAGCATAAAATACAACTATGAGAAAACTAAGCACCACAGTTATTACACTACTATTATCCGTACTGTACAGCCTGGCACAAGACAACGAAGCCATTGTTAAATCGCTGTTTAGCGAAACACCAGCAGCGGCAAGCGAAAAAGTATCGGCCTATACACCGGTTAGCAGCGCCGAAACCATTGCAAAAAAACTGGCAGCAAAAACAGTATTGGTTACAAAAGACAACATAACTACCACACTAACCGAAGCGAAGCAGTATAAATACGGCATATTGATAGTAGGCAACCACACGATTGTAAAAATTACAGACTTTGGTAAATGCAATACCTCTGGTTCGTGGGGAGCCTGCATGCCTTATGGTAAAGGCTATGTCAAAAAAGGGACTTTGCAGGAACAGAATGATTACATAAACAATATTATAGGTCGCCCCGATGATCAGGTGCGTACGCTGTATTTATTTAATTAAACCATGACAAAACACTGCTCTAAATGCGGCGCCGGTTTTACCTGTGGTTCCGACTCGCCAACACAAACCTGCTGGTGTAGCGAACTACCTAAAATAAAGCCTACCGATAACAGCGATTGCCTTTGCCCGAAATGCCTTGCTGAAAAAATAGAGCACTTGAAAGCAATAAAATCGCCATTGCTGATTGATCCGATTTAACCAATAAAAAAGGGCTGTTAACAGCCCCTTTTTTATTGTATTTGTTACTGGTTACTTTTTCCACTTTATAGTGCAACCAATTGCTTTGGTAAAGTTAGGGGTAGCCTCTTTACCGGCCAGTAGTGCATCTACGGCATTTTCAACGTATTTTTCTTTTACCGCGCCAGCATCGTCGCTGTTATCATCGATAGCACCTATATATTTTACTATGTTGCCCTTTGCTTCTTTTTTAAGTACAAACACATGCGGTGTGCGGGTAGCGCCGTAGGTACCGGCTATAGATTGTGATTCGTCCTGTAGATATGGGAAACTGAATTTCTTTTCGCGGGCCCGCTTTTTCATGTTATCAAAATTATCATCGGGGTATTGCGTAGCATCGTTAGGGTTAATAGCTATTACCGGATAGCCTTGCGTGCAATATTTTTTGTCAAGCGCAATAATGC
>JBJOOW010000072.1:0-5095 GCA_046051095.1 Bacteroidota bacterium
ATGCCGTAGCCGCCGGTATGAAAAGCTGGGCTATGAACAAAGGCGCTACCAGCTACACACACTGGTTTCAGCCGCTAACCGGCCTTACTGCCGAAAAGCACGATATGTTTTTTATGCCTAAAGGCGATGGCGCTGTAGAGGTTTTCAGCGGCGATGCGCTGGTACAGCAAGAGCCGGATGCTTCTTCATTTCCATCGGGTGGTATACGCGCTACTTTCGAGGCACGTGGCTACACCGCCTGGGACCCGGGTTCACCGGCCTTTATTATGGAGATAGGCGAGGGCAAAACCCTGTGCATACCTACTATATTTATATCGTACACCGGCGAATCGCTGGATTATAAAGCGCCTTTATTAAAGTCATCGCACTTCTTAGAGCAGGCCGCCCTGCCGGTAGTTAACCTGTTCGATAAAGAAGCTACCCGCGTTACCGCCACCTTAGGTTGGGAGCAGGAGTACTTCCTTATTGATGAAGCCCTTTTCTATCAGCGTCAGGATTTGATGTTTGCAGGCCGTACCGTGGTAGGTGCAGCCCCGCAAAAAGGCCAGCAGTTCGAAGATCACTACTTCGGTTCTATTCCAGAGCGCGTATATGCCTATATGCTGGACCTGGAAACCGAGTGCCATAAACTAGGTATACCGGTTCGTACCCGTCACAACGAGGTGGCCCCTGCACAGTTTGAGTGCGCCCCTATGTTTGAAGAGGTAAACGTAGCGGTAGACCACAACAGCTTGCTGATGGATATAATGGAGCGTGTTGCCCGCCGCCACAAACTGCGCGTGCTGCTGCACGAGAAACCATTTGCCGGTATTAACGGTAGCGGTAAGCACAACAACTGGAGCATGGGTACCGATACAGGCAAAAACCTGCTAAGCCCCGGCAAAACACCTAAAAACAACCTGCTGTTCCTTACTTTCTTTGTAAACGTAGTAAAAGCAGTAAACGAGTACGCCGACCTGCTGCGTGCTTCTATCGCATCGGCTAATAACGACCACCGCCTGGGTGCTAACGAGGCCCCTCCGGCTATCATATCGGTATTTACCGGTAGCTATATGTTTGATGTACTAAGCGAAATTGAAAAACGCGTAGCCAAAGGCAAGTACGACGAGCTTAGCAACGCTAACCTTAAACTGGATATACATAATAAGATACCAGATGTAATGCTGGATAACACCGACCGTAACCGTACCTCGCCGTTTGCCTTTACCGGTAACAAATTCGAGTTCCGCGCGGTAGGTTCATCGGCTAACTGCGGTTTGCCAATGACTATTATGAACGCCATTATGGGCAAACAGTTGCTTGACTTTAAAGCTGAAGTTGACAAGCTGATGAAAGACGGCGAAAGCAAAGAGGGCGCTATTATGCGCGTGCTGCGCCAGTACATTACCGATAGCAAACGCATATTATTTGAAGGCGATGGCTACAGCGAAGCATGGGAGAAAGAAGCTAAAAAGCGCGGCCTTAGCAACGTTAAAACTACCCCTTACGCCCTTGATTTTTACAACACCAAGAAAGCGAAAGAAGTACTGGTTAGCACCGGTATTTACAGCGAGCGCGAACTGGCTGCCCGTGTAGAAATATTACACCACAGCTACACGCTTAAAATTGAAACCGAAGCGCGCATACTGGCCGATATAGCTACCAACCAGGTAATACCTGCGGCACTTACCTATATGAACAACCTGCTTACCAACATTAAAGGCCTTAAAGAGGCTGGTGTTGCAGCTACTGCTACCAAAGCGCAGAAAGAGATTGTTGCCGATATAGCTAACCGAGTAAATGCTATTAAAGTAGCTGTAGATAAACTGCGTGCCGAAAGCGATAAGGCGCACCATGCAAAATCTACCAGCGATGCCAGCAAAGCATACTGCGATAAGGTTAAACCGTTGTTCGATGTTATCCGCACCAATGTAGATGCACTGGAAACTGTGGTTGACGACAACATCTGGCCTATGCCTAAGTACCGCGAGATGTTATTTATACGCTAATTCTCTGTACGCATCCTACTATAAAAGCAAAACAGCGGGGCAACAGCCCTGCTGTTTTTGTTTTTGGGCAATCAATTCAACCGGCTGCACAATATTTTATTTGTTGTAACGTCAAACCCCGTAAACCGTAAACATTCTGCCACCGTATATCGTTTTACATACATGAAACACACCACCCTGCTAGCCCTGTTTGTATTACTGCAGTTTGCCGCCCGCGCCGCCGAAACTATCACCTTCGATATTTTTTTGTTTGGCGATAAGGTGGGCAAAATGACCATTACCAAAACCGACAACCCCGATGGTACCGAGCATTACATGCTCGAAAGCCACCTGCGCGCCAAGGTACTTTGGATTACACGCGATAACCTGTCGAAGACCGAGGTAGTGTACAAAAACGGTAAGTTTTTATACAGCATACAAAAAGAGGTAGAGAATGGCGAAGTAAAACGTTGGAACAACGCTAAGTGGGACGGCACCCGGTTACAGATAGAAGGCTACAAGGGTAAAAAAACGTTTGCAGAGCAGCCTAATTACTCGGTGCCGGTTATATATTTTAAGGGGCTAAACAACATCAACAAACTATTTTTCGAGGCCGAGGGCGACTTTTGCTCTGTTGAAAAAGTAGATAACACCACCTGGGAGTTTAAAAGCCCCGATGGTACTAAAAACGTATATCATTTCGAGAATGGTAAAATACACCACATGGAGTTTCATGTAAGTATAGCCACAGTTAAAATGGTGCGGGTGCAGTAAGGCTTAACCGGTTTTAGTTCCCCCTTTGGGGGTTAGGGGGCAGTATTCCAGTCTATCGGCTCTTTGCCCTGTTTCTTCAGTATATCGTTAGTTTGGCTAAAGTGCCTGCTGCCAAAAAATGCACCGCCCGATAGGGGAGAAGGGTGTGCGGCTTCCAGTACAAAGTGTTTGTTGGTATCTATCAATACCTTTTTGGCGCGGGCAAAGTTGCCCCACAGTAAAAACACAATTCCCTCTTTATCGTCCGATATCTTTTTTATCACTGCATCGGTAAAGGTTTGCCAGCCGCATTTGGCGTGGCTGTTAGCCTCGCCGGCATTTACCGTAAGCGATGCGTTAAGTAACAGCACACCCTGTTGCGCCCATTTAACCAGGCTGCCGTGGTTGGGTGGTGTTATGCCCAGGTCGGTTTTAAGCTCCTTAAAAATATTAACCAGCGATGGCGGTGGCTTAATACCCTGCGGCACCGAGAAGCATAAGCCTTCGGCCTGGCCGGGGCCGTGGTAAGGGTCCTGACCAAGTATTACTACTTTAAGCTGGTTGTAAGGGGTAAGGTTAAAGGCGTTAAACACCAGAGCCCCCGGAGGGTACACGGTTTTGCCCTTGGCTTTTTGCTCAACAATAAACTGCTTTATAAGCGGAAAATACGGCTTGTTGAATTCGTCGTTCAGCGCCAGTTTCCATCCTTCTTCTATTTGTACCTGTGCGGTTTCGCTCATGTTTCAAATATAGAAGCAAATTGCAAATGGCTTAGTTGGCTATAGTGTATTTAAGCGTTTGCACCAGCGTACCACAGTTAATGCGGATGTAGTAAACACCGGTTGGCAGGTCGGCAACGTTGCTGCTTATAACCTGTCCGCCAGTTACGCGGCCATTGTATAAGCTGCGAATTAGCTGACCGTTCATATTGTATAAATCTACCGCGGTGTTACTATTGCTGGCCTGTTTAAAGCTAAGCTCTATCTGGCTGCCGGGGTTAGCCGAGCGCAGGGTAATTAAGTCGGCCTCTATTGGTTTAATCCCACTTACAACCGATGGTGTATCTACTATCCAGTTAATAATTTCAGGGTCGTTGGGTAGGGTGTTTTGGGTGTAGTGCTTTACCCAGTGGCCGGCTTCGTCAATTAAAAACTTATTAAAGTTCCAGGTTACTGTAGCGTTGGCAACACCGTTCAGGCTTTGCTGTTGCAGCCATTGGTAAATAGGGTCTATGTTACCCGATACAGTATGTATCTTGCTCATCATCTGAAACGTAACATTATAAGTGCCGGTGCAAAACTCGTTAATGGTCGAATCATCGCGTGGGTCCTGGTTGCCAAAATCGTTGCAGGGGAAACCTATAATCTCAAATCCGTATTGTTTGTAATCGCTGTACAGCGTTTCCAGGTCGCCAAACTGTGGTGTATAGGCACAGAAAGAAGCCGTGTTTACCACCATCAGCTTTTTGCCGTAGTACTGACTCATACTTATTGTATCATGAAAAATAGTGGGTGCCGAAAAATCGTGAAAGGTACCGGTTTGTGCTTTGGCAAAGCTTAGCAACAACACAGTAGTAAGTATCAGGGTAAACTTTTTCATGGTGGTAATTTGGTTTACAATATAACGATATTGGGTGGCCTGTGGTTCATTTTGGGTATAAACTAAATTACCAGCGCTCCGCGGAAACCTCTGGCAGCATAGTACGATTGAGCGCCATTGTGGTAAACAAACACCTGCTCATATCTGTAATCACCGAATAAAGAGCCATCGAGTTTACGGATAGCATCGGGTGTTTTTAACCAGCTGGATGTTTTAGCATCGAATTTGCCCAGCTTTTGCAGCCCGCGGTATTGCTCTTCGGTCAGTAATTCTATCCCCATTTCGGCAGCCATGCCTTCGGCACTGCCTTTGGGTTTGTTCTCTTTACGTGCATTAAGTGCGGCTTCGTCGTAGCACAAGCTGCGGCGGCCGGCAGGGCTTTCGGCAGCACAATCCATAAACGTATACGCACCGGTCTTTTTATCAAATGCTACCACATCGGGCTCGCCACTGGTAGCTTCCATTTCGTGTAGCGGCCATAGCTTATCTGCCTTGGCTTTAAGCCGCGCCTCTACATCGGCCCAGTTAATGCCTTTATGTCTTGTTGTGTTTTTTTCAAAGCGCGCTTTAAGGGTGCTTAGTAATTGCTTTTGCTGGTCGGTGTTTAGTTTCTTTTTGCTCATGTGTAGTATGTAGGGGGTTACAATTCGTCGTCAACTGCTGAGTTGGTTTTATAAGTCTCTAACTCTTTCTTGTTTCTAAAACTAACCTTTTTAAAGCGCAGTCTGAAAGCATAGTTTTGAATCGCCTCATGTACCAGTTGTAAGTTAGCTTTG
>JBJOOW010000073.1:0-6050 GCA_046051095.1 Bacteroidota bacterium
CTGGCTTACCACGGTTTGAATAAAGTAAACCAAAACCCGCTACCGGGGCTTAACCGGTTGATAGAGGTGGCAGGTAAACAGGGCAAGCTGGATATAACAGGTGTGGTGTTTATACTGGCGCCGCGTATTAATGCGGCTGGCCGCATGGACGATGCACGCCATGCTGTAAAACTGCTGATAGCCGATGGCGATGATTTTGATACCGAGCTACAGGCCGAGCAACTGAATAAACTTAACGCCGACCGTAAAGACCTGGATAAAAGTATAACCCTTAGTGCGCTTGATATGATAGCGCGCGACCCGGTGTTGCTTAACCGCAAAAGCACGGTGGTGTACCACCCCGAGTGGCACAAAGGGGTAATAGTTATAGTGGCATCGCGGCTTACAGAGACGTATTACCGCCCTACTATAGTGCTTACCGAAAGTGATGGTAAGGTAACCGGTTCGGCCAGGTCGGTTAAAAATTTTGATTTGTATGAAGCTATATACGAGTGCCGCGATTTGCTGATACAGTTTGGCGGGCATAAGTATGCTGCAGGCCTTACCATGCAGCCCGAAAACGTAACGGCCTTTGCCGAGCGTTTTAACGAAGTTGTATGCAGCCGCATTACCGACGAACAACTGATACCCGAGCTGGAGATAGATGCCGAGCTACAGCCCGAAGATATTAACCAGCGCTTTTACAGTATTGTGCAGCAAATGGCACCGTTTGGCCCCGGTAATATGAAGCCGGTTTTTATAAGCCGTGCAGTACGCGATACGGGCTGGAGCAAAATTGTAAAAGAGGAACACATTAAGTTTTCGCTGCGCAAAAAAGATGGTAGTGTGCTGGATGGTATTGGGTTTAGAATGGCCGATAAGTTTAACCTGCTTAAAACCGGACCGGTAGATGTGGTGTACCAGATAGAAGAGAACGAATGGCAGGGTAATGTAAACCTTCAGTTGATGGTTAAAGATATACGGGCAACTGAAGTTCAGTAACCACCTATATAATATATTACAACAGCCGGTTTATATATTTATAGCGGGTAAGTGCCGGCAACAAACAGTCCGGTAATTTTTAGCAGCAAGTATGGCATATCAATTTATTAAAAAGCTGGGTGGTGTATTGGTTTATTACCTGCTGCTGTTTGCAGTATGCCGGCTTGTTTTTTTGCTTTACTTCTACAACATAATAAGTACCGAAGGCCATAGTATTGTTTTTCGTTCGTTATACAATGCTGTGCACCTGGATGTTTCGGCAGCGTGTTATTTGCTGTTTGTGCCAGCACTTATACTTTTTGCCGGCCAGTTTACCCAAGGCCGTGTAAGTGCCTGGCTGTTGCGGGCGTACCTGTTGGGCACTACGGCTTTTATTGCCCTGCTATCGGTAGCCGAAATAGGGGTGTACCGCGAGGTGCATGTAAAAGTTTACTTCAACATGCTTATGCACCTGCTGCATGTACAGGAAATTTTTCAATCTATCACTTACTCGCTGCTGATAGTGTTGCTGGGTTTGCTGGCGGTGGTAATGTTTGCCAGCCACAAAACCATAACCCGCTTTTTTGCTACACACGGCAACCATTTACCCGAAGCCAAAAGCCGCACCGAAACCATTAAGCTGCTAATGGCATTTGTATTAACCATACCCTTGCTTATACTGGGCTGCAGGGGCGGCTGGCAGCCTATGCCCATTAACGAGGGCGAAGCAGTGTTTTGCAACAACCAGTGTGTAAACGCCGGCACTATTAACCCGCTGTGGAATTTGATGCATAGTTTTATTGAAGACCAGCGGCTGGCCGGCAATACCTATACCTTTATGTCCGATGCCGAAGCCCACACTATAGTAAGCGGGTTATATACAAAAGGTAACGATACTACACTGCATATATTAAAAACCGTGCGGCCCAATATCTGCTTTCTTATACTCGAAAGCTGGTCGGCCGATTTGGTAGAAAGCTGCGGGGGATATAAGGGCCTTACCCCAAACTTTGAAAAACTGGTTAACGATGGCTACCTGTTTACAAACGCCGTTTCGGCGGGGCACATAAGTGACCAGGGCATACCGGCTATTTTAAGCGGTTACCCGGCGCTTACGTTTGGCTCGGCAATTAACCAGTTGGGCAAAACCCCCAAACTGCCCAACCTTAACCAACAGCTAAGGCCGCAGGGTTATTACTCATCGTTCTTTTTTGGTGGCCAGCTTATTTACGGCAACATTAAAAACTATATCTACCAGAATAATTTCGATAGGGTAATGGAGCAGGAGTCGTTTAACGGTACATTGCCCGAGGGGCGTTTGGGCATACAGGATTCTTTACTGTTGCCGGTATGGCTCGACTCGCTTAATAATTTTCCGGAGCCGTTTTTTAGCTGCCTGTTTACCATGAGCACACACTCGCCTTACGAAATGGGCCAGCACGGGCCGGTTGACTGGGGCGGTATGGAAAACGCCTACCTGAACAGCGCTGTTTATAGCGACCGCCAACTGGGTTTGTTTTTTGAAGCTGCCAGGCAACAGCCCTGGTATGCCAATACTTTGTTTGTGCTGGTGGCCGACCACAGCCACAACACCCCGCACAATTACAGTTACGATACCCGCGAGTATTACCACATACCGTTGTTGCTTTGCGGCGGTGCTTTAAAAGAGGAATACCGGGGCGTGAAAAATGCGCGGCTGGTATCGCAAAATTATATTGCTGCCACGCTGTTGCAACAGATGCAACTGCCCGCTACAGATTATGTGTGGAGCAAAAATATGTTTGCCGCCGGTTACCAACCTTTTGCTTTTTACACGTTTAACGAAGGGTATGGTTTTACAGATACTACCGGTTACTATATCTGGAACAAAAAGTTTGGCTATACCCGCAGTTCCGACACTACGGCTGTGGTGCAAACGCCGCTACGCAAAAAGGGCGAGGCAATACTACAACAGGTAATGAAAGATTTTACCAATACCGGTTTGTAAGCTGGGCCGTTACTGGTTTTGCCGTATGCCTGCTGTTACATACCCTGGTTTATTGTTTGCCCAACTGGTGCAGGTTAAAAAAGAAAGAGCTTATGCATAAGCCCGATGCCAGTGTGGCCGGCACCCACAGGCTAAGCATACCAACCCAGCGGTAGCAGGCAGCGCCGCTTAGTGCACCTGCCATAAGCCCCAGCCACAGTAAACCGTAGCGGTACCAGCTCCAGGTCCATTTATATAATACGGCGGCGGCCAGTTGCTGGCCCATGCGCACCAGTGCGCCTGTCATGTAAGTAAGGCCTACGTTTATTTCGCCTTCGCGGAAAAGGGTGTTCTCTACCCCCATTACGGCGGCCAGCAGCAGTGCCAGTAACAGCGGCGGCAACGTGCCCGATAGTAAAGCAGTAAGTATAAGGGTGGCGCTCATTACGCCCAGCAGCACCTGCAGGCGGTACTTAGCCGTAAAGTGCCCCAGCACCGAACCGGCAAATACACCGGTAATAAAGCAAACAATAACAGCCGCCGGTATAAGCGCCACACCGGTAAACCCGTGCGATAGCCCTACACCCAGACGGGTGGTGTTGCCGCTCATAAACGATACAAACACACCGCCCAGGCTCATAAACCCCAGTGCATCTATAAACCCAGCCAGAAACGACAGGCTTACAACAAAGGGCAGTATTTTACGCGACTGATTAAGCATACAATTATTAGCGGTATAAAATTAAGGTACTGTTGCAGCTTGCCCTTATAAGTTAGTAACCGCTGTGTATGCAAGTGGCTACATGATAAGGCGGGGGCTTTTGTATTGGCTTGAAACACGGGGCTATATATGCCGGTTATGCGCCGAGGTTGCGTGTAACACTACGCATAGCTGGTGTTAGCTGAAGTAGGAGAGTTTCTTTTAATTTTGAAATGATGCTGCGGAGCATTTCGCAGAGCGGTAAATACAAAAGCTAAGTAATTCTATGCCGGGTTTGCAGTTTCAATTTCTTTCTGCTGTTAAAACAATTTCTGGTATTGGATTTTTGATTTGTCTGCTACTTAAAGTGGTATTACATGTTTATCTCGATTTTACCGGAAAGCACGTATCTGGTTTGGCCATTTACTTGTATGCGCCATCTGTGTTTTTTAAAAAGTATAAAGCAGCTTGGCTGAATGAAAAGACGGGCACAATGTTTTTCTGCAATGCCTGTTTATGTGTTTTTTATTTTCTGCTGGCGGTTAATGTAACGGTTGGGGTTTTGATGTTGCTTGTTCGCTAAAATCATTTTATACAGTTTGTGTTGGTAGTGTGCCGCTGCGGGTAACCTCGAAGAACAGGGGGGTAAGTTGTCTATTGTCAAGTTTAAATAAAATAGTATATTTATGAAGTATTATAAATTAAGGTTAAATATGACTACGTCACTTCCCGCAGAGTCTCCGCTTCGGGACTCTGCGGGGGGAGGGGATCAAGTAATTAGAACAATGAAAATACAAAAGACAGTAGCTGTTATTGCGCTTATAATAATAGTGGTAGGTGCAAGTGGGTGTAGAAAAAAGGATATAAATACGGTTAATGTGCAACCTGTTTATTATGATATACCTTTTGAAATTACAACCAAGGACTCTTTTTATTTGGCCGATGGGTTAAATAGCTTGGGTATTAAGCTTGTTTCTATATATGATGATAGAGCAACCGGGGTTTTGTGTTCTATTTCTTCAGGAGGACAGGCTAATATTAAAGCTGCTATATATCTCAACAATTTAGCTATTGATACTTGCCTTAAATCAATACCGGGTTGTAGTAATAACCAGGAGTATGACACTATAAACCCAAATGCACCCAAGTGTGTTTACCAAACGTACAGTATACACCTTTTAAAGTTGAATCCATACGACAAAAAAGAAGATGATATTGCAAAATATTCTGTTAAGTATGTTATTAAAAGACAATAAAGGATAGATTGTTGTGTTGTATTTGTTTGCTATTTATTGCCGCTTAGACCTGAGGTGGAGACTATGTGCGGGCTATTTGAAAGAGGATTTAGTTGTATATTATATATTTAAATAAAAACCTAAGCAGCCAAAACAATGAAAAATATAGTGTATTTAATTGCTGTATTGGTGGGGCTTATGATTATGCATGCGTGTAAAAAAGAGAAAGGCCCCGAAGCCATTAAATTAAATGTGCCTTTTTATGCAAATCCGGGTAAAAATTACATACTTAATGAAACAGTTGTGGATACGGCGACAGGAAAAGCAATACAGCATACAATGATTGTGAAATGCACATCAGTTGCCGATTATCGGTGTTTTATTAGTGATGGCTTTAATGGTTGTTGCCCAAACTCTTCCGGAGGAAGAGCAGATGTGAATTTAGTACTATCAAAGGATCAGGAAAGCCCGGTTTCAAGCACTCTTTTCTTTCCGGGCTGCACGCATGGAGATGAGTATGATACCATAAACATAAATGCACCAACCCTGCTTTTTTACCAATACAAAGTAAGCTTGTTGAAGTTGGATCCGTGGAATAGCAAACCTGAAAACGAGAAAGATTATTCTGCCAAGTTGATTGTAAGGAAAAATTAACCAGTGAAGAGCTGTTCTATACTTGATCTGCAAAGTATCCGCCCGAAGACTGCCGAAGCGGAGCCTCTGCGGGGGGAGTTTTAGAAAAGTGGAGGAACCTGGCTTGTGTACAATTCAAATAAACGAACGCATTAAACAACTGGAAATGAGAAATAGAATGTGGCTATTACTAGCATGCGGCTTGTTTTTTATATGTAGCTGTAAAAAAGACAGATATACTATTGACGATTTAGCGAGGTCATATTTTACGGGTTATAATCTTGGTTCGTATTGGGTTTATGAAGATTCTACCGGAGTTATTGATTCGACCTGGGTAGTAGGGTACACTGCCGGGTTTGAAGAATCGAAAAATATGCCAGGCAATCCGCCTTCCAGTTCTCAGGCCTATGAGTATTGTAGCATAACCGTTTCTTCGACCGTTTTAGGTTTTGGATATGGCTACGAAGCAGAAGCCACGTCAACCGGATTTACAAAATGCGTATGTATTAATCATGAAAACCATCGGTTTTTCTCCGTTCATTTTAAAGATAATAAT
>JBJOOW010000074.1:0-2748 GCA_046051095.1 Bacteroidota bacterium
CAACTCGCATAAAGCCAAGGTGCCGGCCGACTGGATACGTAAGCAAACACTGGCTAACGCCGAGCGTTATATTACCGAAGAGCTGAAAGAGTACGAAAGCAAAGTGCTGGGCGCCGAAGAAAAAATACAGGCGCTGGAAGAACTGATATTTGCCAACCTGCTGCGCTTTGCGCGTGGCTACGTGCAAACCATACAGCAAAATGCCGCCTTAATTGCGCGGGTAGATTGTTTACTATCGCTGGCAACGGTGGCCGTTAGCAACAACTACGTTAAACCGCAGTTGAACGATGGCTATGTAATTGAAATTAAAGAAGGCCGCCACCCGGTTATAGAAAAACAACTGGATGTAAGCGATAAATACGTAGCCAACGATGTACTGCTGGATAGCGAAAGCCAGCAGATATTAATTATTACCGGCCCCAACATGAGCGGTAAAAGTGCCCTGCTACGCCAAACTGCTTTAATTGTGCTGATGGCGCAAATGGGCAGTTACGTGCCGGCCGCATCGGCAAAAATTGGTTTGGTAGATAAAGTATTTACCCGCGTGGGTGCCAGCGATAACCTTAGCGCCGGCGAATCGACTTTTATGGTAGAGATGAACGAAACCGCCTCTATTATGAACAACCTTTCGCCACGCAGTTTAATACTGCTTGATGAAATTGGCCGCGGCACCTCTACCTACGATGGTATATCAATAGCCTGGAGTTTGGCCGAATACCTGCACAACAACCCATCGGCCAAGCCGCGTACCTTGTTTGCTACCCACTACCACGAGCTGAACGAACTGGCAGAAAAATACAACCGGGTAAAGAATTTTCATGTAGCTATAAAAGAGGCGGGCAGCAAGGTTATATTTTTGCGCAAGCTGGTAGAAGGCGGCACCGAGCACAGCTTTGGTATACACGTAGCTAAAATGGCGGGCATGCCCAAAGCTATTATAGACCGCGCCAACGAAATGCTGCACGAGCTGGAAAGCCAGCGCCAGCAGCACGGCGATGCTAAAGATGCCATACGTAAAATGCCTGCCAATAACTTTCAGCTAAGCTTTTTCGATGTAAACGACCCTAAGCTAAAACGCCTGGCCGAAGAGATAGAACGCATAGAAGTAAACACCATTACACCGGTAGAAGCCATTATGAAACTGCACGAGCTGAAAAAGATGCTTGAAAAAGATTAGAAAAAAAGTGCGTTAGGGTTTTGAGATTTTGTAAGCGTTTATATATTTGCAGTCCCCAAGCGCAAACAACGTTCTTGTAACAAGGGGCTGATAATCAAAAATATCAGAGCATAATATGCGGGAGTAGCTCAGTTGGTAGAGCGCCACCTTGCCAAGGTGGAGGTCGCGGGTTCGAGCCTCGTCTCCCGCTCTAAGAAAGGTTTGAGCAATCAAACCTTTTTTAATTTAGAGCCGAATTAGCTGGCTCTGATGCCGTGGTGGTGGAACTGGTAGACACGCAGGACTTAAAATCCTGTGACCCTAAAAGGTCGTGCGGGTTCGATTCCCGCCCGCGGTACAACAAAAAGCCCTTACAATTTGTAAGGGCTTTTTGTTTTTTGACTTGGTAAGCCGTTCGCAAAAAAGTAGTTGATTTTAAACCGGCACTTTTTACCTGTTTACTATCTCTGTTTTTCGTTTACATAATTATCAGCTTTTAAAACATCTTCCATATAGCTACGAACAGAAAAATTTAAAAGGGTGCAATTAGCTTACAGGTCTTTACGACCGAAAATCCTGAAAGCAAAGCCCAGCGGAATAGTTATCCATAGCAGTAGCAAAGCCCCTGCATATACCAACCCGAACATAGTACCCAAAAACTGTTTGTACACCGCGCCTGTAAACCCCATCAGCGCAGCTATATCCAGTTTCATTAACACCAGTATGCGGCTCAGGTCTATAGGGTTTAGCGATGCCAGGGCTATTACGGCCTTATCCAGCGGATACTCGTTAAACGCAAAAAGCACGATAAGTACAATAGCATCGTACAGCACGGCAAAGTAAAACCACAATAATAATGATAAGCCAATGCCCCGTGCTTTATCGCGCGTAATAACCGATGCCCAAAACGCCAGCGATACAAACGTTAGCGTGAGTGCGCCCCCCGATACTATCAGCATAGCACCGGTGCTATCGGGCATATAAATACATACCGGTATACCTATACCAACCACAAAAACAGTTACCAGCGACACTGCTATACCAGCATATACACCCGCCAGTAATGTAACACGGCTTACCGGCTGTGCCACCAGTAGCTCTATAAACTGGTACGAGTTGTAAAAGTAGGTAGTGGAAAATACAATACTTATAAGCGGCACAATTATTAGTACCACACTCATTACACTTACGGTGCTTTTGGCACTATCGCCACTTAGCGCAAACAGACTGAAAGATATTGCCAGCAAAAAAAGCATATAGGCTATCAGCACCTTGCTGCGCAGTATATCGTATATAACATATTTACATATTTTAAGCATAGTGTGGTTAGTTGTAGGTTTTACCGGTTAAGGTAGATTTGATAATGCCGGCCACTGCTTTACCGAGTTTTTCTTCGCCGGTTTCGGCTTTCAATTGCTCAATAGTTTTATAAAAGTGTATCTGCCCCTCGTGCAGGTACATCAGGCTATCGGCCAGCTCTTCTACTTCGCTCATTATGTGCGAGGTTATCAATACCAACTTACCCTCTGCTTTTGCCTTTACTATTTTTGTTTTTAGTATTTCGGCGGCCAGTGGGTCCAGCCCGGCGGTGG
>JBJOOW010000075.1:0-5586 GCA_046051095.1 Bacteroidota bacterium
CCACATTAAGTGTATGAAAAGCCGAAGGCCCAAACTGCGTTACCACAATAGTACCCGTACCGGTTGCACCCCACTGTATTACCAGCGAATCTGTAGTAAGTATAGTTAATGGCGTACCACCGGTAATGCTCCAGCTATAACCGGCACCCGGCACATAGGGAACATAGTAGGTTACCTTTTCGCCGGCACAAACAGTATCGGCACCAGAAACAGCAGCGTGTAGCATGTGTATGCCCGCTAACAGGCAAAATGCTAAAACAAGGGGTAAACGTTTCATCATGCGGAGGTATTTATAGGGGTTGCCCTAAAGATAAACTACGTAGTATTAAAAAACGAATTACAACCGGTGTATTTTAAGCCAACAGTAATTTTAAGCATGCCTGTAAAAACAAATAAGCCACCCCGTTGGGCGGCTTATTTGTTACTATACTATCTAAACGGCTAATTACACGGTCATTATCTCTTTCTCTTTTACCTCCAGGTGTTTCTCTACCTTAGCCGAGTATTCGTTGGTCAGGTTCTGAATATCGGTTTCTGCAGCTTTGGCAGCATCTTCAGTAAGGCCGTCTTTCAAAAATTTCTTCACTTTCTCGTTAGCATCTTTACGGATGGTACGGATAGAGATACGGCATTTTTCAGCCTCGCCTTTGGTGTTTTTAACCAGGTCTTTACGGCGCTCTTCGGTCATTGGCGGTATGTTAAGGCGGATTATTTTACCATCGTTTTGTGGTGTAACGCCAATGTTAGCTTTCAATATAGCTTTCTCTATTTCTGCCAGTACCGATGAGTCCCATGGCTGTATGGTGATAGTACGGGCATCGGGGGTAGATATGTTACCTACCTGAAATAGTGGTGTCATAGAGCCATACGCGTTTACTTCTATACCATCCAGCATACCGGCACTTGCGCGGCCTGCGCGTACTTTAGATAGTTCAAACTCAAAATGCTCCAGCGCTTTGCTCATTTGCGCGCGGGTATCGGCTAATAAATTTTTTACGTCCTGATCGGTCATAACAGTGTATTAAATTGGTTGTGAGTTAACTTACTCTATTTTGCTTTTTTATCGCTTACAATAGTACCTATTTTTTTGCCATCCAGTACTTTCTTCAAATTGCCTTTTTTGTTTACATCAAACACTATAATAGGCAGGTGGTTTTCCTGGCAAAGTGTAAAGGCGGTAAGGTCCATTACGCTCAGTTTTTTCTGTAGCGCTTCGGCATAGGTAATGGTATCGTATTTTTTTGCTTTCGGGTTCTTCTCAGGGTCCGAGTCGTAGATACCATCAACACGGGTACCTTTCATAATTACATTACACTCAATTTCGGTAGCGCGAAGCGCAGCTGCTGTATCGGTAGTAAAGTAAGGGTTACCTGTACCGGCACCAAATATTACCACACGGCCTTTCTCCAGGTGGCGTACAGCACGGCGTTTAATAAACGGCTCGGCCACTTCTTTCATCTCTATGGCAGTAAGCAGTCGGGTCATTACGCCTATCTTCTCAAGCCCGCTTTGCAGGGCCATGCTGTTAATTACAGTAGCCAACATACCCATATAGTCGCCCTGTACGCGGTCGATACCGTTAGCCGAGGCCTGTATGCCGCGGAAAATATTACCGCCGCCAATTACCACGGCTACCTGAACACCAGAATCAACAGCCTGCTTAATTTCGTGGGCGTATTGCATTACCATATCGGCATCTATACCGAACTGTTTGCTGCCCATTAACGATTCGCCGCTTAGCTTTAGTAGTATACGCTTGTATTTCATGCGGGTGTGAATATAGAAAAGCCCTACTAAATGTAAACAGCAATTACACATACCCCCTTAAAATACCAATCCCCGCCTTTTTAGGGGCGGGGACGGTTGCACCTTCCTATAACCACATTTAAGGAATTAAAAACAATCTGCCTACCGCCACAAACAACGCCAGCGATAACAAGGCCATGTTAATGCCTATGGCCTGCATCTCGTTACGTTTTAAGTGAAAAATAGCTGCCGACACCATAGTTAGCACCAGCCCCAATGCGGCTACCGGGGTAAGCACAGGCAATATGCCGGTTAGCTTAGGCAGTATAAGGCCAAATGCTGCCAGCAATTGTGTTATACCTATAAAACGAACCTGCCACGATGGCACCTGTTTCACCCAGGGCATTTTGGGTGCCAGTTCATCAATCGATTTAAAAGTTTTCATGCTTCCGCTCATTAAAAACATGGCGGCTAATATTCCCTGTACAATCCAAAGCGCTGTATTCATATCACATATTTTTTTGTTAGTGCAAACTTATGTACCTTTGCTATACTTTTGTAAGTATTATACATTAGTATAGCACTATACTTTAGTATACCAACTATTATACTATGGCAACTACCGATAAAACAAAGCCCAGCAAAGAAGCCTGCAGAAGCCACGCCCTGCCAGTAAAAGACACCCTTGATGTAATAAGCGGCAAATGGAAATTGCCCATACTGGGTTCGCTGATGTTTGAGAAAAAACGATTTAAAGAACTGGAGCGCGACATACCCAATATTACCCCGCGTATGCTAAGTAAAGAACTGCGCGAGCTGGAGATGAACCAGTTAATAGGCCGTAAGGTATACTCTACCATACCACCTACTGTAGAATATGAAATAACCCCTTATGGGCTTACTTTAAGAAAAGTGCTGGAAGCTATGGCCGAGTGGGGAACCCTGCACCGGAAAAGGATAATAGGCAGCAGAAAGAACACTAAACCCGCAACTGTTTAAACAATTTTATGCTGGCAGTGCATTGGACACCGGTAAGCAATACCGGCTACGTATTAAAAAACGGCATCCGTAAATCAAAGACCGGACTTTACTGTTTTCCACTTACCGGCAATAAACACTTAGATGCATGGTGGGTGAAATATTTAAACCAGTATGTACGTGATAGAAAAAAGTATGCAGGTATAGTTTTCAGAATTACAGAAAATGATATGCCGGCATGCTTCTCTCATTGGATAGGGCATACAACCAAAGATAGTTTTACCAAAGAGATAAAAAGTATAAAAGACCTTACGAAAACGTTTAGGGAAACACTTGTTTGGAGAATGGCTGCAATAACCTTACATCGTAAGCATCCTGGCCGGTCTATAACACACGAAGAAATAGATGAACTAAGTGTACGGCTTCTAAAAGCCGACTCTACCATTTCACTAAATAGAGATCTGCAATCTTTCGACCTCAGAAGCTTTGCATTTGACGACCACCAAATCGTGCTATCGCATTCTATACCATCCAAAAGAATTATTAAAGTATTACCACAAGGCAACGAGCATGGTAGAATACTAAAACGCTACAAACAGCATAGAATAAAACATCGCAGTTATTTACACATGTAACCAAATAAAAAAAGCGCAACCCTTTCGGATTGCGCTTTTATATTTATTGCAGGCTGCCAATTAGCAGACCGAGGACTACTTATTTAGCAGCACCTCTTTCTACGCGTTTGAAACCGGTTACAGTTAAACCGCTTTCGGCAGAACCTAATACCTGTTGTACAGTTTTGCTGCCATCTTTTACGAAAGGCTGGCTAAGCAGGGTATTTTCTTTAATAAAGGTTTGGCCTGCACCTTCAGCTATTTTATCAAGTATGTTAGCTGGTTTACCGGCTGCAACAGCTTTCTCTCTTGCAATTGCTTTCTCTCTTTCAATAGCCTCGGCAGGTACGCCGCTTGCATCAACTGCTACCGGGTTCATAGCTGCAATTTGCATAGCAACATCTTTACCTACGTTAGCAACCGCATCGTTAAGGCCTTTGTTAAGGGCTACCAGTACACCAATTTTGTTACCCATGTGGTTGTAAGCTACTACGCTTTCGCCAGCTATGGTTTCGTAAGCCGATACGTTGATAAGCTCGCCAATGGCAGATACTTTCTCCTGTACCTGGCCTTTAACGGTAGCACCGTTCAGGTCAAGGTTAAGCAGGTCTTCTAATGTAGCCGGAGATTTTTCAAGAGCTACATCAGCTATATCGGTTGCAAATTTTACGAAGCTTTCATTTTTAGCTACAAAGTCGCTCTCGCAAGAAAGGTATACAGCTACACCTTTTTTGCCATCGGCCGAAGTTTTAGCAATTACAACACCTTCGGCGGCTGCGCGGCCTGCACGTAGCTCGGCTACTTTAGCACCTTTTTTGCGCAGAAAATCGATAGCGGCCTGCACGTCGCCATTAGCTTCGGTTAAAGCTTTTTTACAATCCATTAAACCCGCACCGGTCAGGTTTCTTAATTCGTTTACTTGAGCTGCAGTAATAGTTGCCATTGTGTATTTATTATTTATTAATTTTTGGTTGATTAATTAATTCAAGTTCTGTTCTTCAATAAACGAAGAAGCCAAGTTTATTAAACCTGGCCGCTTCGTTGTTTATCCTTAAAAACCTAATTATTCAATTAAGCTTTTTTAGCTCCAAAACCGCCACCGGTTCTTGAACGGCCTGCGCCGCCAGCACCGCCGGTGCTACGTTTTCTTGGGCCACGGCCACCTTTTTCGTCTTTCTTACGGGCAGCTTCTTCTTCGCTGATACCGTCGTTGTAACGATCGTTTTCTACAAATTCTTCCTCTTCAGCATTATCGCTACCTTCCTGAGAAGCAGCACGCTCTGCAAGGCCTTCTGCAATTGCATCGGCAATGTAGTTGGTTAGTATCTGTATAGATTTTGCTGCGTCATCGTTACCAGGTATGGCGAAATCTACTTTAGTAGGGTCGCTGTTGGTATCAACTATACCAATGGTGCTGATGTTAAGGCGCTGAGCCTCTTTCAACGAAATGTTTTCGTGCATGATATCTACCAGGAACAGAGCCGCAGGTACGCGGTTCATGTTGGCAACACCACCCAGTACTTTCTCCATTTTCTCTTTCTCGCGGGTAAGTACCAGTTTCTCTTTTTTGGTTACGCTTTCCAGGGTACCATCTTCCAGCATTTTTTCGATGCTCTGCATCTTTTTAATAGACTTACGGATGGTGCTGAAGTTGGTAAGCATACCACCTAACCAACGCTCGGTTACGAAAGGCATACCTACGCGTTTAGCAGCGTCTTTTACTACTTCTTTAGCCTGTTTTTTGGTAGCAACAAACAGTATTTTGCGGCCACTGCGGGCAATTGCTTTAGCAGCTTGTGCAGCGTCTTCCAGTTTATCAGCGGTACGGTTCAGGTCGATGATATGGATACCTTTTTTCTCGCCAAAAATGTATGGCAACATCTTAGGGTTCCATTTTCTTTTCAGGTGACCGAAGTGAACCTGCGCCTCTAATAATGCTTTATGTTCTAATCTTTCCATTTCTTTTAATTGATTGAGTTCAACAATTGATTAACGCTTACTGAATTGTTCCTGTTTACGTGCTTTACGCAGACCGGTTTTCTTACGCTCCACTTTGCGTGCATCGCGGCGCAGTAATTTCGCTTTTTTAAGCGGCGGGCGTTTTTCAGGATTATCAATAATAAGCGCACGGGCAATAGCCAGTGATACAGCTTCAGACTGACCTTTGATGCCACCACCAAATACGTTTACTTCGATATCGAATTTACCTTCGCTATCGGCAGTTTTAATAGGGGCTTCAACTTTATTC
>JBJOOW010000076.1:0-5881 GCA_046051095.1 Bacteroidota bacterium
CGGTTATAGGTACTATATCGGCACCTATGCTAATACAAACCAAATCGAGGTACCGGTAGCACTGTTCGGCGGGTATACCGTTTTGTTGTGCAAAGGCCTGTATCAGTTTAAAGCCTACACCGCAACCGCTCAGCTCTTTGTACGGGTAAGTACAATCGTTGCGCTTGGGGTCAAGCACGGCAACAGCAGCCGGCAGTTCGGCACCGGGGTTGTGGTGGTCGCAGATAATAAAATCTACCCCACGCTGGTTGGCGTAGTCAATTTTATCGTTGGCCTTTATACCACAGTCAAGCGCTACTATCAATGCAAAGCCATTTTCGGCAGCATAGTCAACCCCTTTAAACGATATACCATAACCCTCGGTGTACCGGTGCGGCACATAGTAATCTACCAGCGGATACACCTCTTTTAAAAACATATACATGGTAGCTATGGCGGTAGTACCGTCTACATCGTAATCGCCGTATACCAGTATCTTTTCGTTGCGCTGCATGGCTTCTACCAACCGGTTAACGGCGCGGTCCATGTCTTTCATTAAAAACGGGTCGTGCAGGCCGCTCAACTCCGGACGGAAAAAACATTTTGCCTCTTCGTACGTTTCTATACCGCGCTTCACCAGCAGGTCGCACAGCACAGGGTGCACCTTTAACTGTTGTTGCAGTGCCTGTACTTTATCGGTGTTGCTTTGCTTAATAACCCAGCGTAATTGCATGGCGCTAATATAAGCTTGTTGAGCGCTACGCATAAGCCGGGCAACCGGTATGCTGCATTAAAATAGTTAAACCGTTTTTTACATAACAACAATCTGTTCTATATTCATACCGAACCCAATAAGAGCTTATGAAAAAAATACTATCGGCATTTTTACTGGCAGGCATACTACTGCACGGCTACACCGCCACCGCACAAAACCCCGACCTGGAAAAGCGAATTAAAAAAGCCGAAGAAGCCTACGACAACGAAAAACGCGAAGAGGCTGAAAAGATATTGATAGAAACAGTAAAAAAATATCCCGATGCCAGCGAAGCATGGGATAAACTTGTTACAGTGCAATCGGGCATTTATCAGCGGTTGCAAAAAGAAGACAACAAACGCTCGTTTACCATTACCACTACGGATAAAGACGGCAACAAAATTGAAAACGACACCAACGCACTAAAGCTTGCCGAGTTAATGGGCAAGATAAAACTATCGGATGGTTATAAGCCACACATAATTAACACCTGCCGTATGGCCTGCAACTATTCGCCCAAAGCCTACTCGGCCTGTATGATGTTGCGCCGCTATTTGGCAGATAAAGAAACCGACAAAAACGTAAAAGAAGAGGCACAGAAAGAATACGCCCGCGGCGAAAAAGAGTTTACCAAAAACAATTACAATACGGCTGCTCTGTTTTACAAAAAAGCCATCGAGCTCGATTCTACCTATTACAAGGCCAAACTAGACCTGGGCGATGTATACTACTTTACCCGCAGCTATAACCTGGCTATAGAAGAGTTTAACAATGCCATAGCTGCCGAACCCGATTTGCTTGAACCGCGCAAGTACCTGTTTGATGCACTTGAAAAAACCGGCGAAGAAAAAAGGGCTTACCAGGTAGGGTTAGATGCTCTGTGCGTGTACCCCGATTTAAGCATGTTTGTTAAGCTTGAAAACACCTCGTACGAGCTGGGCGCTAAAGTTACGTTTACACGCGATAGCCGCGGTGTAATGCCCAACATACTAAAACCCTACACCACGCATAAAGATGATTTTATCATCTCACCGGCCAAAAACACACCGTGGAAATACTACACCGAGGCACTGGCCAACGTAAAAAGTTATTGCGATGATGACGGCCTGATAAAAGATAACAGCATTACCAAAGAAAAATATCTGGAGGTATACTCTTGGCAGTATATGCTTGGTAAGGCATCCGCTACCGAATTTGAAACCGCCCGCCAGATGCAGGAAAAAGGCTTTCTGGATTGCTACGTGTTTATCAATTGTTTTCACAACGATTTTTACCAGCAGTACAAGCACTTTGTAGCCAACAACCGCGAGCACATAAACAAGTACTTCGACTACTTAAAAACGCTTAAGTAAACCCGGATTATTTACCGCGCTATTACCAGTTTTCTTTCGGTACCCTGTATACGCAGTATGTATATGCCGGCATTCCAGGCAGCGGTGTTAATACTGTAAACGGGTGCTATGGCACGCGCCTCCAGCATTTTCCGGCCGGCTATGTCAAATACCTCCAGCACAGCTTTTGCGCTAAAGTTGCCGGTTACAATCACGCGGTCATCGGCAGGGTTGGGGTAAACAGTTAGGTTAAGGTTGGCAGCCAGTTCATCTAAACCGGTTACCAGCACCTCTTTTGTAGTTATACATCCGGTAGTATTCTTTACATATACAGTATAAGTACTGTCGGTTGGTATGCTAAAAGTGGCTGTTGTTTGCCAATCGGAGCCATTTATCGAGTAAAGCAGAGGTTCGTTACCCGCCAGCGCCACTATAGTTAAACTGCCGGAATTGCCCCCTACCGGCGGGCTAACATTAACCGCAGCTATTACCACCGTATCAGGGTTGTGCAGTTCGGCGTTTAAGGTACGGCGGCAGTTATTGCTATCGGTTACCTGTACGGTATAAAAACCCGGGGCCATGTTCAGGCACTCCGGCGTGGTTAACCCGTTCGACCAATGTATGTTTGCATTTAGTATATTAATACTGCTGCTGTGTACGGCCATAGCGCCGTTGTCGGCCTGGCGGCAGCTTATGGGCACCTTCTCCAGTTCAATATCAAAATTGCACGAGTCGCAGTTATATTGTTTCAGGTTCATAAATGCGCGGTACAGGTTAAGACGGCCGTTGCTGGTGGTAAGGTTATTCATCTGGGTGGTCCACTCTACGCCATCCAGTATATATTTTTTTATCAGCAGGGCTATGCTGTCGGGCTGCTCGTAGTATTTATCTATAAGCCCTTTGCAGGCTGCCCCATACATAGCTGCCACAGTACCGGCTACGTGTGGTGTAGCCATAGATGTACCCGTGTTGCTCGCATATGTATTAGGGTAAACGGTAGATTGTATACCAAAACCCGGCGCGCCTAAATCTATACTCACCTTGCCATATCCCCCATTTCTAAAATCGGTACCCGAGGTACTGGTTACACCTATCAGCCAGGGGCTGGGGCACTCGGTTGGCATATCGTGGTTCACCTCTACATTTACCGCTGTGCTGTTGCTGGTAGCGGCTGCGCTTAGTATACCTTCGTAGCCCATAGTATCGTACATAGCACACCAGATAGGAAAGTTAACCGGGTTGCCGTTATCTACACCAAAGCTGGAGTTGGTTGCTACTACAAACGCCCCCTGTGTACCAAAGGTGTTGTTGTACAGCGTGCGCATGTTAAGCACATAATCGTATGCTTTTACTACGGTTACCTCATCGGTACTGGAACCATATATGGGCAAAATTTTAGCCCCCCAGCACACACCTGCTACACCTTTACCATTGTTGCCTTTGGCACCCGCAATACCAGCGCAATGTGTAGCATGCTTGCCGTTAACCGAGTTGTTGGCGCGTACATCGCCGTTGTTGGTAGTAGCATTCCAGCCGTTTACATCATCTATATAGCCATTGCCATCGTCATCTATACCGTTGTTGGGTATTTCGCCGTAGTTAATAAAGTAGTTCAGGTCTTCATGGTCCAGGTCGAACAGCTTATCAATTATTGCTACCACAATGGTATCGCCGTTTTTGGTTACGTTGCTGGTATCTATACTCCATGCTTCGGTAGCATCAATATCGGTACCCGGCACACCCGATAGCTGGCCGGTGTTCAGCATGTTCCATTGCAGGTTAAAGTCGGGGTCATCGGGTATCAGCGAGCGCTCCTGCACATTACGGTGGTTAAACTGCGCCAGCTTAACATGCGGGTTGCGTTGCAGGGCATGTAAAAAAACATCGGCACCGGTTGCGCTGTTGCGCTGCAACCAGTATATACCCATGCGCTTGCTCAGGCACTCTTTCAGTTGCAGTTCATCTTTCAAAACCGGTTCGGCCAATAGCTGATTAATACTGTGGCCGGGTTTCATCATTACAATAAACTCATCGGCAACCCGGTTGTCATCATCGGTAAGCTGCGCCTGCACAGGCAGTGCCGCAAAGGCAACAAACAAACACGCCACCAACCATACGGCGTTCAGCAAAATCTTTTTCATTAACCCAAAATTAAAATAAACGGGGCTACCCTGCATGTGTGGGGTAGGTGCATTGTCATAATAATGTAAAAAGCGGTAGTGGTTAAGCGTTTTTGCTTATCCATTCATCGGCCATCTGCATTATTTCGGGGCTATCCCAGCGGGTTTCAATATCCGGCAGGGCCATAATGGCATCCAGCAGTTCGGCCTGTTTTTTACCACGGCGTTGTGCCTCGCTGTAGCTTAGGTCGCTAAAGGTTACCATGGCGTAGTGGGTCATAAACTTTTCGCCATAGGCCTGCGCAATCTTCTTTTCAATTTTTAGCCGTAGCTGAAAATCCTCGCGCCCGCTCAGGTCGCGCATCTCTATATAGTTGTACAGCGCCAGGTCGGCTATGGCATCGCCGTTAGGCTTGCGCTGCTGCTGAAACTTATCCAGCGCCTCGTTCCAGTTTTCGCCGGTGGCGTTCAGTATGTCTTCCAGTTCGTTTACATCTTCAAAACCGCAGTTCATACCCTGGCCGTAAAACGGCACAATGGCATGTGCCGCATCGCCTATCAGGCAACTGTTATTATAGCGCCATGGGTAGCACTTAACCGTAACCAGCGATGAGGTGGGGTTATCAAAAAAATCGTTGCGCAGTTCGGGCATCAGTGCCACCGCATCCGGAAAATGTTTTTTGAAATACGCATCTACATCGGCAGCGTTGTTCAGGCCTTCAAACGAGTTTTCGCCTTTAAACGGCGCAAACAACGTAACGGTAAAACTGCCATCCATATTCGGCAGGGCTATCATCATAAAGCTTTGGCGCGGCCATATATGCAGGGCATTTTTTTCAATGGCATGGGTACCATCTGGGTTGGCAGGTATGCACAACTCTTTATAGGCATAAGGCTCGTGCTGCTGGCTAAGGTTAAAGTTAGGTGTGCGTTGCATTTCGTAGCGCACCTCGCTGTAAGCACCGTCGGCACCAAACAGTATATCGGCATTTACTTCCGATATTTTTTCGGTAGCCAGGTTTTCGAACGTTACATGCGTACGCGAAAAATCTATTTTGCTGCAGCGCTCGTTAAAGTAAAAGTTCACCCCCGGAAACTTATCGGCCTCTTCCACCATTATGCGGTTCAGCTCGCCACGAGATACCGAGTAGATAGCCTGCCCCTCGTTACCATACGGAAAAAACTGCGTGCTGCCATCCAGCGCATGTATTACCCGGCCTTTCATGGGTATCACAATTTTCTCTACCGCTCTTTCAAGTCCGGCTTTTTTAAGGGCTTTCCAGCCGCGGTGGCTAAGCGCCAGGTTAATAGACCGGCCACCTATATAACCGGCAGTGCGCATATCGGGGCGGCGTTCGTATATGTTTACATTATGGCCGCGCTTGCTTAAAAAGCAGGCCAGCATAGAGCCTACCAGGCCGGCTCCTACTATGGTAATGTTCTTTTGCATGGGGGCTAAACTATGAACAAACTTTAGTTTATAAACCTGAATTTTCTCATTTTTCGTTTTCCTACATTCGCACCATAAATATTTAATGCCATGACACTGGAAGAAAGAATTAACGCCGACCTTAAAACCGCTATGCTGGCCCGCGAAGAAGCTACTGTACGTGGCTTACGCGCCATTAAAAGCGGTATTATTTTAGCTAAAACCGAAAAAGGCGCCAACGGTGTAATTACACCCGAAAAAGAAGTGC
>JBJOOW010000077.1:0-11940 GCA_046051095.1 Bacteroidota bacterium
CCAGCTAACTATACAAACCACCGGTTACCATAGCAGCTACCAACTAACCACCACCACCGGTCAGTTGCTTTTGCAAAGCAACGTTACCCAACCCAACTTTACTATAGATGTAAGCATCCTGCCACCGGGCCTGTACTTTGTGCAACTAACCAATGGCCAGCAGCGGGCGGTGCGTAAATTTGTAAAGCAGTAAACTACCCACTGGCCAGCGTCCGCTCGTGCCAAAACATAAGCAAATCACACAACAGAGTCCCGATAACTATCGGAAACTTCTGCCTTTGACACTTTGATTGTCTGAATCGTGATTTACAGGTTTTAAAGATTGGCAGGATTAAATACAGTTATTGTATTGGCTGTTATCCTGCTAATCCGTTAATCTTCTAATCCTGATTCAGACATTGAGTAAAACAAACAGGGCAACCGCATTACGCAATTGCCCTGTTTTATCTATCGTCCGTGGTCAGCCAACCGCCGTCCTCTTACTACTTTATAATATCTATCCCCAGTTCTTTCAACTGGCCGGCATCTACCGGTGTAGGCGCATCCATCATCAAATCGCGGCCACCGCTGGTTTTAGGGTAAGCCATTACATCGCGTATGGTTTCGCCACCGGCCATCAGCATTACCACGCGGTCTAAACCAAACGCGCAGCCACCGTGTGGCGGTGCACCGTATTTAAACGCATTCAGCATAAAACCAAACTTCTTATCGCAATCCTCTGGCGTTAAACCCAGTTTATTAAACACGCGCTCCTGCACATCTTTCTGGTGAATACGTATACTACCCGAAAGAACCTCGTTACCGTTCATTACCATATCGTAGGTTTGTGCACGCACGCGGGTAGGGTCGGTATCAAAGTACTGCATATCATCGGGGTGTGGCGAGCAGAACGGGTGGTGCGCAAATGTTATGTCACCGGTTTCTTCGTCTTTCTCAAACAACGGAAAATCTACCACCCACAGCACGCTCCATTTGGCAGGGTCTATCCAGTTGTTACGTTTGCCCAGTTCTAAACGCAGGTCGCCTAACGATTTACGAACCTTGCTTGTTTTATCTGCCGCTATCAGCAACAAATCGCCTTTCTCGGCACCAAAGGCTTTGCCTATTTCGCGCAATTGCTCTTCGGTAAAAAATTTATCGATGGTAGATTTTACAGTACCGTCTTCGTTAAACTTAATATTAACCAAACCGCTTAACCCGCGGTGGCTTATTTTTACAAACTCGGTAAGCTCGTCGGTTTGCTTGCGCGAGTAAGCGGCGCAGCCTTTAGCGTTAATACCTGCCACTATGCCACCACCGGCAATAGCATTATTAAACACGGCAAACTCGTTGGCCGGCAGTATATCGTTCAGGTCTACAATTTTACAATCAAAACGCAGGTCTGGTTTATCGCTGCCATAGTACTTAATGGCATCGTCGTAGCGCAGGCGCTGTAGTTCGGGCAGTTCGTAGTTAAGCACAGTTTTAAATACGTGCTTAATCATCCCGCCAAAGGTTTCAAAAATATCATCCTGGTGTACAAAGCTCATCTCACAGTCTACCTGTGTAAACTCGGGCTGGCGGTCGCCTCTAAAATCCTCATCGCGAAAACAACGTACAATCTGGTAGTAGCGGTCCATACCGGCTACCATCAACAACTGCTTTAATATTTGCGGCGATTGCGGTAAAGCATAAAAGCTACCGTGCTGCAAACGCGAAGGCACCAGAAAATCGCGCGCACCTTCCGGTGTCGATTTGATTAAGTAAGGTGTTTCTACCTCTACAAAGCTTTTATTATCCAGGTACTCACGCACTGCTTTGTTTATACGGGCACGCATCAGCAGCGTGTCGCGCAGTTTAGGGCGGCGTATATCCAGGTAGCGGTATTTAAGGCGTAGCTCTTCGCTGCCATCGGTATCGTTTTCAATAATAAACGGCGGTGTTTCACTTTCGTTTAGTACCGTTAGCTCGCTTACTGTAATTTCAATTTCGCCGGTTGGTATGTTCAGGTTTTTGCTGGCACGCTCGGTAACGGTACCTTTTACCTGTACCACATACTCACGGCCCAGTTCGTTGGCGCGTTTGCACAAATCGGCATTAGTTTCGGTATTAAAAACCAATTGGGTAATACCGTAGCGGTCGCGCAGGTCTACAAACGTCATAGCGCCCAGTGCGCGGCTTTTTTGTACCCAGCCGCTAAGTGTAACCTGCTGGCCTACATTGGTTAAATTCAATTCTCCACACGTGTTTGTTCTATACATATACTTGGTTTTAAAGCCCTTTGGCTTACTACGCCATTGGGTAAAATGCTTTTCGGGCGGCTAAAATAATTATTTGCCACACACCTGAACTTTCTGAGCCCTCTTTACAACGCATTCGCTATATTTCGCATCTTTTTCAGCATATCAACCCATTTGTATTTTGAAACGTTTTTACACCCTCTTTTTAGTATTACTTGCACTAGTAACCAGCCTGCAACAAGCCTATGCAACCCACAGCATGGGTAAGGATATACAATACATTTGCAACGGTGTTGTTGGCGGGCAAATGCAGTATCTGGTAATAGTACGTTACTACCGCAACTGTTGGGATAATGCCACCGGCCAGGAAGCAACCGACGCACCTACTGCTTTGGGCCTCGAAGTTTCGGCTACCGGTTGTACCGGCTATGCGGTTAACTACACTATGTTTCCGGACCCCAATGCAGTACCCGCAAACGGTACAGAGGTAAGCCAGCTATGCGCTTCGCAGTTGGTTAACAGCGGCTGCAACTGGACCCAGTCAGGCAACCCGCTATACCCCGGTGTGCAGGTTTATACCTACACCCGGCTGGTAACTGTACCATTGGGTTGTACCAACGTTACATTTGGCACTACCGATTGCTGCCGCAATGGGGCCATCAACAACATAACTACACCCGGCACCAGGGCATTATCAATAAAAGCTACAGCAAACAATACTATCGACCCGCTTACCGGTCAGCCATTCTGCAACAACTCGGTAACTTTTACCAACCAGCCGGTGCCGTTTTTCTGCCTCGGCTCCGATGTAAACTTTAACCACGGTGCAGTTGATATTGATGGCGACTCGCTGGTGTACTCGCTAATTAACCCCATGGATGGCAACACACTGCCGTACAACAACATTCCGTTTATGGGCAACTACAGCGTTAACTGCCCTATAACTACCATACCGGCCAACACATTTAATTTCGATACACACACCGGGCAAATGCAGTTTCGCCCGGGCCTGCAGGAGCAATGTGTACTGGCTGTACGGGTAGATGAATACCGCAATGGTGTGTTGGTAGGTTCTACCATGCGCGATATACAGGTGGTAATAAATAACTGCAGCATTGCCATACCTAATCAGGACCCTATTACCAGCATACAAAACGGCAACCAGGTAGATTCGCTGACTGTACAGGTATGCCCGGGCACACCTTTGCGTTTTGATATACTATGCACCGACCCTGCCAACCACAACCTGGTAGTTACCAGCAATATCAATGCTACACCATCGGCCGTACCCGGTGCCACCATGACCCAGATAGGCAGCGGCGACAGCGTAATTGCGCGTGTGCAATGGACACCACTGGTTGGCGATACCGGCTGCCATAACTTTACACTTACCGCCGAAAACGACGATTGCCCTATAAAAGGTGCCTACACCAAAGCCTATTCTATTTGTGTGTTTACCAAAGTACAGTTACTATCGGCCAGTGTAGCCTATTGCGGCACGCCGGTACAACTTACAGCTACCGGTGGTACCAACTTTGTATGGTCTCCTTCTACCGGGCCCAATGCTGTATCTAACCCCAACATCTATAACCCAACCGTTTCGCCGGCAACACCAACCACCTATTATTTCTCGTCAGATTGTGGTACCGACTCGGTGCACATAGGTGCTGCCCCACCCTTTATCTACGATGCCGGCCCCGGCGGCACTATTTGCCAAAACGGGCAGGTACAGTTAAATGCCACTACCGATAACCTGTACGCTCCGTACTCGTTCCGCTGGCAGCCATCGCTTAACCTATACGACCCCGTTACCAACCAGCCCGCCGATACCATGCGGGTGCCCAACCCGGTTGCAAGCCCTACCGGCACTACCAAATACTATTTGTATGTAACCGGCAACAACGGTTGCACCAATGTAGATTCGGTAACGGTTAACGTAAACGGCCTGGCGCCAAATATTGTGGCCCGCGCCCAACCAACCAATGTATGCCCCGGCGACCAGGTAAACCTTAGCCTTGCAACCAATCCGCAAAGTTGCGGTATAGCACAGCTACCCTGCCAGGGCCATGTTACACAGGCACAGGTTGGCACAGGCACCACCGCTTACCCCACCGGTTCGCCTACCACCTACCCTACTATATACGGGCATTATAAAAACAGTGCCCGCCACCAGTTTTTGTATCTTAATAACGAACTAATAGCACTGATAGGTTCGGGTGGCACTATTGATAGTATAGCCTTTTACATGGTAGCCATTAACAGCACCCCCGATACCATGAAGAATTTTGAAATAAAAATGGGCTGCACGCAGGCAACATCGTTAACCGATTGGCAACCTAATCTTTCTACGGTATTTACTCCTAAAAGCATTCCGCTGGGTACCACCTCGGGCTGGATAACCCACGCCCTCGATTTCCCTTACGATTGGGATGGCACATCAAACCTGGTTGTAGATGTTTGCTTTTATAATCCACCGGGCGGATCGCCAATGCTTAATAAAAAAATGCAGGGTACGCCTACTGCATTTCCATCGGTATACTACTCCAGCGGTACCGGCAGCCAATGTGGTATTACCGGTACACCAGCCAGCAGTGTAAACAGGCCCAACGCGTTATTTACCGTTTGCGTGCGCGACCTTACAGGCCTGCCAATTGCATGGACCCCGGCAAGCGGCGCCAACGCTCCAGCGCCAACCAATATTGCCAACCCGGTAGCACACCCTTACACACCGGTGCGCTATGTAGCCAATGTAACATCGCCCGATGGTTGTATCAGCACCGATTTTGTATATGTAAACGTAGATACATCAGTACAGTTATATGCCTACCCCGTCGATACGTTTTTATGTACCTCTACACCGGTTCAGTTAACCACGCGTACGGTAGGCACTCCGCTGCCCGGTAACACGTTTAGTTACCAGTGGCAAAATTTAACCACTAACACGGCCGCCGGTTCCGGTCCAACATTAACGGTTAACCCTACTACTACTACCGATTATCTGGTAACCCTTACCGGTGCTGCCTGTACCTTGCGCGATACAGTACATGTTCGCTTTGGCAACAGCATACCGGTTACATTGCTTATCGATTCTATCAATTGCTTTGGCGATAACAACGGTATTATTACCGCACAGCCCGGCGGTGGTACCGGCACTATAAATTATGTTTGGAGTAGTAGTGCTTCTAATTCTGCTACTATCAGCAACCTTACACCGGGCAACTATGCGGTTACCATTACCGATGCACAAAACTGTACCGGTACGGCATCTACTACACTTACACAACCTGCTCAGTTAAGCTACACAGCTAACTTTACCGATGTAAACTGCTTTGGCGCCAACAATGGCAGTATCAGCATTACCCCTTCGGGTGGTGTACCGGCTTACATTTACCAATGGAGCCCCGCACAGGCAAACACCGGTACCGTTAATAACCTGCCTGCCGGCAATTATACAATTACCGTTACCGATGCCAACCAGTGCAGTATAACTATTGCATCTACCCTTAACCAGCCGGCTGCAATTAATATAAGCATAGCTACTACCAACGCCAGTTGCGCAACCAGTCAGGATGGCTCTGCCACAGCAACTGTTACCGGTGGTGGTGGAAACTACTTGTATAGCTGGAACGGCACAACAGGATCAGCAACCAACAACGGCCTTAATGCGGGCAGCTACACCCTGGTAGTTACCGATGCCGGTAGCTGCACCGCATCGCAAACGTTTACTATCGATACTATTTACAACCTGCACATTAGCCTTACTAAAACCGATGCCACCTGCTACGGCGTGGCCGATGGCACTGCTACTGTTACACCGCTTAACGGCACCGCCGGTTACACCTACCAATGGGCGCCGGCTAACCAGGCAACTGCACAGGCAACAGGCTTAACAGCAGGCAGCTATACGGTAACCGTAACCGATGCTAAAAACTGTATAGCCACAGATGGTATTACCCTTAACAGCCCTGCACAAATACTACTGCAATTTACCCATACCGACCCGCTTTGCTCGGGCATTGCCAATGGTACGGCTACCGTTACTGCTTCGGGCGGTTCGGGTAGCGGCTATGTGTACGACTGGGCCTATACGCCAACATCGCCGGATAATAACAACCTTAGTAATATACCAGCCGGCAACTACATTGTAACTGTTACCGATGGTGCTAACTGCAATACGGCAGATAGTGTTACACTCTCTAACCCGCCATCGTTAAATGCACAAATAGATAGCAAAACCGAAATTACCTGTGCCAATGCTATGGATGGCTCCGTAGTAATATCTACTACCGGCGGTACACCACCGGTAAGTTACTTATGGAGTACCGGTGCAGTAACCAATGCATTAAACAACCTTGCACCGGGTAGTTACAGTGTGCAGGTATCTGATTTTAACGGCTGCGACACAACTATAAACGTAGTGTTTAACGCGCCGCCGTATATAGATATAGCCTTGCTTACTACCGACTCGGTAACCTGCCCGGGCTACACCGATGGCAGCGTAACCATACTGGGCACCGGTGGCACACCGGGCGCTATTGCACCTTACACCTACTCTATAGATGGTACTGCCTACTATGCCAATGGCACGTTTATTAATTTGCCAACCGGCACATATACCCTTACCATACACGATGGACAGGGATGTAGCAAAGACACCACCATTACCATTTACCAACCGGTGCAACCTGCATTGGATATTTTACCGCAGGATAGTACCATAGAGTTAGGTAAATCAATTACGCTTAGCGCTGTGCTTAGCTACTACACAGCCGCCGATATTACCTCGTATAACTGGCAACCGGCTACCGCGCTAAACTGCGCCGATTGTGGCACTGTAATAGCCACCCCTTACAGCAATATTCAGTATACGGTTACCGTTAATTACCTGAACAACTGCAGCGTGTCGCAAACGGTAACGGTGCTGGTGGGCAACGGAAAAGATTTTTTTGCACCAAATGCATTCTCACCCAACGGAGACGGCAATAATGACGTCTTTATATTGTATGGCACAGGTTTAACAAAAGTGAACCTGAAAGTATACAACCGCTGGGGCGAAAAAGTGTTCGATTCGCAAAACCAGTGGCAGGGCTGGGATGGCACCTACAAAGGCGAGCCACAACCTGCCGGCGTTTATACATACTATGCAGAAGGTATTTACCTGAACGGAGAATTAAAAGCCCGTAAGGGCTCGGTAACCCTTATAAGGTAGAAAAACAAAGCCCGATATGTTAAGAACAGGGCTGCATTGAAACTTTTGTAAGGTATTGGCGAATAAGTAATTGAGGTATTCTGTGAATTATTTTTTTAAAAAATTTTGTCAACGCAAAATTTTTCTATTTTTAGTCATCTTTAAATCGAGATTAATGAAAAAAGTTTTACAAATCATCGTCCTTGCACTGGTAGTATTGAAGGCTTCTGCGCAAGACCCCCACTTCTCGCAGTTCTACATGTCGCCGCTGTACCTTAACCCGGCTATGACAGGTGCTTTTGACGGCAACTACCGTTTAACAGGTTTATTCCGTGGCCAATGGGGCTCTATTTTGCAAAACGAGCAAACCCCTATGTACCGTACCTATACCTTCTCGGCAGATTTTAGAACTAACAAAGGTTTTGCAAAAGGCGATGCATTTGGTTTTGGCGCTTCTTTCATTGGCGACCAGGCCGGCGAGTCGAAATTTGGTTACAACGTAGGTGGCTTGGCTATTGCTTACCACAAATCGCTTAACCAAAAAAACACCAACTACCTTACTGTTGGTTTCTCATCTCAAATATTTCAGCAAACTATCGATTTCTCTCACCTGCAGTTTGGCAGCCAGTGGGATGGTACCGCATACAATGCACAATTACCTACCAACGAGTTTCTGGTTGATAACAAATTCCTTTACTGGGATGTTAACGCCGGCTTACTATGGTACATGAAAATAAGCAAACGCACCAGCGTTTATCTGGGTGCATCTGCGTTCCACTTAAACCGTCCGGCCATTTCGTTCCTTGGCGATAAAAACGTACGCCTTAACATGAAATTTGTAGCCCACGGTGGTGTGCGTTTCCCGCTTAAAGGCCGTTTCGATATGCAGCCTAAATTCATTTTTATGAGCCAGGGCAAATCGCTTGAGTTGATAGTGGGTACCGATTTCAGAATATTATTTGAAGAAAGAAACCCCGATGGCAACCACTTTAAAGCTGGTGCTATGTTCCGTATGGTGGGTGGCGATGCCAATGCACCATGGAGAGATAAAAGAATGGTGGCAGAAGCCGTTATACTTAACGCCGGTGTGGTATGGAACGGCCTCGAGCTGGGTGTAGCGTACGACATTAACGTATCGCAACTTATCAGCGGTTCTAAATCGCGTGGTGGTTTCGAGGTTGGCCTTGCCTACGTAGGCAAATGGAAAAAAAGAGGTCCTCAAACCATCTACTGTCCTCGTTTCTAATACAGTAACTTAATAAAAGCAAAACGCCACCCTCTTATAGCGGTGGCGTTTTGCTTTTATTTATATTCATTCGCAATTAATTTAATTACGTTCGCTGTATGGAGATTCTGGACCTGGTACTAATGCCTTTATATCTGGCGCTGGTCTATTTTATTGCTACACGTATACGCGCAAAACATGCCCATGACCCTATTTACCAAAAGTACTACATAAAAGGGCTTAACTATAAAATAATAGGTGGAATAGGGTTTGCACTCATATACCTGCTATACTATAAAGGCGGAGATAGTATTAACTACTTTTTGGCATCAAGGCCACTCTATTCATTTGCGTTTAACAACCCCGATGAATACTTCAGCTTTGTTTTTAATATTAAAAGTGCTTACCCGCCACAGCTATATATGGAGGCTTGGGCTAAAGGGGTAGACTACATGTTGCGGGGTAACGCAACCCTTACCGTAATACGGTTTGTATCATTAGTTAACCTCTTTTGTTTCGACTCTTATATAAGTTGCACTATCATTTTTTCATTTATCAGCTATTACTTTATTTTTAAAACATTCCGGCTTTTTGTTGCCATTCATCCACAGTTGGAGAAAGAGCTATCTATTTCGTTTTTAATGATTCCTTCAGCCATATTCTGGGGATCGGGCGTAGGGAAAGACGCTATTATGCTTTCTACTGCCATGTATTTCTTTTTATGCTTTTACCGAATTGTTATTATAAAGCAAAACATACCACTTAACCTTATTAAACTAATTTTTATTGCGTACATAATGTCTGTTATAAGGGGGTTTATGATCATTACCATCACCCCTTGTTTAATTCTTATGGCAGCCATTTACTACAGAAACGTATTTAAAAGTCCGGTGGTAAGGTTTATCTCTTTACCATTTTTTTTAGGTGGGGGGCTAATTGCATCATATTTGTTTATACAAAATATCGGAAACCAAATGCAATCGTACTCGTTGGATAGTATGCAAAAAACAGCCGAAGGCTTTAAAAGCTGGCATACATATTTAGGCGATACACAAGGTGGGTCAGCCTATTCGCTGGGCGATGTAGACTATAGCCCTGCAGGTATATTACGTAAAGCGCCACTGGCAATTTCGATAGCCTTGTTCGGGCCGTTTTTCTGGCAAATACGTAACCCGGTTATGTTACTATCGGGTATAGAGAGTTTAATTTTTCTTTATTATTTTATAAAGGTATTTTTAAACACCCGGGCTTACAGGGCCATCAATATTATTTTCAAAGATCATCTTATTATGTTCTGCATACCGTTTGTACTTATCATTGCATTAGCAGTGGGTATGACAAGCTTTAACTACGGCGCGTTGGTTAGATACAAGCTTCCATTACTCCCGTTTTTTGCGGCTTTAATAGCCATTGCCCGTTATAGAATCAATACCGGAAAATCAGAATAAATTATAATAGCAGGTAAAAAACAGAGTACTGTTCTATAACAAATAAAGAATGTAGATTTAACCCGGCAGATAAATAAGCACAAGGCAGGCGCTGGCATTTGGCGGTGCAAAACAGTATGGCAAAGCAACTAGTATTCAACAAACCCTATTTAAGCGGAAAAGAGTTAGTTTATATTCGCGATGCTATTGCTACAGGTAAAATTTCGGGCAGAGGAAAATATACACAGCTTTGTCAGGAATATTTTCAAAACAAGTTCGGCTTTAAAAAGTGCCTCTTAACATCATCATGTACCGATGCACTTGAAATGGCCGCCCTACTGCTCAATATTCAGCAGGGAGACGAGGTAATTATTCCATCTTTTACGTTTGTATCTACAGCAAATGCATTTGTTTTACGTGGTGCAAAAATTGTTTTTGCCGATTCATCGCCTGTATCTCCCAATGTAGATGTATCGCTTATCGGGGCACTTATTACGCCTAAAACAAAAGCTATTGTTGTAGTACACTATGCCGGCATTGCTAATGATATGGACGCTATTATCAGCCTGGCCCAACAACATAATATTTATATTGTTGAAGATGCCGCTCAGGCTATTAATAGCTATTACACAGGTAGTAACGGCATTACAAAGCCGTTGGGTTCAATAGGCCACCTGGGGGCATTTTCATTTCATGAAACGAAAAATATTATTTCGGGCGAAGGGGGAATGCTGGTAATAAATGATGAAAAACTTATTGAAAGAGCTGAGATAATATGGGAGAAAGGAACAAACAGATCTGCTTTTTTCAGAGGAGAAGTAGATAAATATGTGTGGGTAGATGTAGGCTCATCTTTTTACCCATCCGACATGATAGCCGCTTTTTTATGGGCACAGTTAGAAAACCTGCAAACCATACAAAATAAAAGACTAGAGCTGTGGCATAGTTATTACCACTTACTTAAGCCAATTAAAGATAAAGGCCTGTTACAGTTACCCGAAATTCCGGCCTATGCTACTAATAATGCCCACATTTTTTACGTGCTGTGCAACTCACTTGAGGAAAGAACTCATATATCTTCTACACTCAACAGGCAAAATATAAATGCTGTTTTTCATTACCAGAGTTTACATAGGTCGCCCTATTACAACTCTCAAAACAGCACCCGTCGGCTACCCAATGCCGATCGCTATTCAAACACCCTGCTCAGGCTTCCGATGTATTTTGAACTAACATTAAAAGATGTGCACTACGTTGCAGATACCCTTAGTTCAGCTATCATGTAGGCTTTACACTTAATAAAAAGCTACCGGTATACAACAGCCAACCAGCATTACTACCCACCAGATACCCACCGGGCTGCAAATGGCACACTACTTCACCTTATTTTACGGTTGTAACGGCATAGCAATCTACATATCTAAAATTGAACCGCCATAACAATTGCACCTATCTTGTTCAGTACGAGCACTTTACTACAACCACCTAATACCAGATAAAATGTATAGCAACAAAAAAATGCCTATTCAACACCTCATAAACACAACAATTAACGCATAATATGTGTGAAAGGGATTGCTGTAATTTTATTATCCTTGCCGTGTGAAAAAAGCATTAATAACCGGTGTTACCGGACAAGATGGAGCATACCTGGCACAGCTACTGTTAGAAAAGGGCTACGAGGTGCATGGCATAAAACGCAGAAGTTCGTTATTCAACACGGGCCGTATCGACCATTTGTACGAAGACCCACACCAAAGCAACCGTAATTTTTTTCTGCATTACGGCGATCTTAGCGACTCTACCAATGTTATCCGCCTGGTTCAGGAGGTACAGCCAGACGAAATTTATAACCTGGGGGCTATGTCGCATGTTAAAGTA
>JBJOOW010000078.1:0-4808 GCA_046051095.1 Bacteroidota bacterium
ATCGCGCAACTCGGCATCGGCTTGCGGGTTGCCTTTTTTATCTAATACCACTTCGCCTTTTGCATCACGCTTAGGTCGTTCAACCGTTATGCGGTTGTAGCCAAAATCCTCGTTATCAAAAATTTTACAGTAAGGCCCTGCTTTAAATTCACCATATATTTTGGTAATGGTGCTAATCTGGTCGGGTTTGCCCTCTAAGCCATCGCCAATTTCTTTACGCTTATTGCCCAGGCTACGCAGCATTTTTACATAAAAAGGGTTGTCTTTTTCCTCCTTATCGGCACCGGTAGCATTTATTAACTGCACTTTACCTTTGCGTGCTTTGCTTTTGTGGTCGGTAACTATCCATATATATGTGCTTATACCGGTGTTGTAAAATAGCTGGTCTGGCAGGGCCACAATAGCTTCAAGCATATCGTTTTCAATCAGCCATTTGCGTATATCGCTGGGGCCGCTGCCCGCGCCCCCGCTAAACAAAGGCGAGCCGTTAAACACAATAGCCAAACGGCTGCCATCGCCACCGCGTTTCATTTTGCTTACCATGTGTTGCAAAAACAATAGCGAGCCATCGCTTATAGCAGGCAGGCCCGCACCAAAGCGGCCGTTCCAGCCCAGGCGCTCGTAATCATCGCGCACAGCCTTTTCATCCTTTTTCCATTCTACACCAAACGGCGGGTTAGCCAGCATGTAATCAAACTTTTCGTCGGGCAGTCCATCTTTACTAAACGAGCTGCCAAACTTTATGTTGGCAGGGTTTTGTCCTTTAATCAACATATCCGATTTACAGATAGCATACGATTCAGGGTTCAATTCCTGTCCGAATACCTCGAGCTTTGCATCAGGGTTTAGCTTTTGCAAATACTCTTCGGCAATGCTTAGCATGCCTCCGGTACCACAGGCAGGGTCGTAAAGCGTTTTTACTATGCCCTTTTTGCGCAATATTTCTTTATCGTTTAAAAACAGCAGGTTAACCATCAGGCGTATAACCTCGCGCGGGGTAAAGTGCTCTCCGGCAGTTTCGTTACTTAACTCTGCAAACTTGCGGATGAGTTCTTCAAATATATAGCCCATCTCTAACGAGCTAACACCTCTGAACATTTCGCCAGCCTCGGCAAAGCGCTTTACCACCAGGTATAGCAAATCGTATTCATCCAGTTTTCTTATCTGGTCTTCAAAACTGAAATAGTCGATAATTTCCTGTGCGCCCAGGGAAAAGCCTTTTATGTAATTACGCAGATTGGCGGCTACGTTGTTATGGTCTTGTGCTAATACTTCAAAATCGAACTTGCTGCGGTTGTGAAACTTAACTTTTGCAATATTGTTCAATATGGGTTCTAAAACTTCTGGCTTTTTGTCTTTGTGCTTTTCAAAAGCCTTTAACACATCCTTTTTAGTTGGCTCCAGCACCATATCTAAACGGCGTAGTACAGTAAAAGGCAAAATTACTTTGCCGTAATCGGCTTGTTTGTAATGTCCGCGCAATAAATCGGCAATGCTCCACAGAAAGTTTGCTTTCTCTTTAAAATTTTTCATTATTGGGTAAGTAAGATGCTGCTAATTTATAATAACGGTTCGATTCCCCTACGCGGTATCAAACTTTGTATTATTCACATTTAACTAATATGAGTGATATAGCGCATATATATCCACATTTTCTACATTCGCCCCATGCCCTCTAAATTCAACCTCAACACACTAAAAGGCCGCATGGCCGAAAACCTGATACAGGATTTATTTATAAACAGCGGTTACAACATTTTTAACCACGGGTTAGAGCGACTGCACCCCGGCCTTAGCCGTACACTGCGCAACAACAACCAAAAGCTAAGCAAGGCCCTGCGCTACATGCCCGATTTTGTAGTGCAAAGCAATAAAGACGGCAGCCTGTTTTACCTGGAGGTAAAGTTCCGCGCCGATGGTAAATTCTTTTTCGATGAAGGCTACAAAAACTACCCGTACCAAAACGCCTGGTTTGTAATAGTATCGCCGCAGCGCATACAGTGCATGCACTACAACAACCTAAGCAAAGGCAAAGGTATTACCCCAAATGGCCGCGGCTCGCTTAACAGCGTTAAGTGGTTTCATATAGAGCCCGACCTGCTGGCCGAGTACGAGCAATACGCCCGCGAGTTATTTGCATCGTATAAATAAAACTACCGCTAAACACGGTTCAATCAACCGGCCTGCGCGCCGCTAAGGTTCATCAGGTGCTTAATAAGGTTATAGCTGCGGCCAGGGCCCGCTAGTTGTTAAACACAATAGCCAAACAGCTGCCATTGCTGCCGCGTTTCGCTTTAATAACCATCTGCTGCAAAATAATAACAAGCTATAGCTAATGGCGGGCAAGCCGGCACCAAAACAGTAAATAACATAACTAACACAGCATTGCTTAACGTGTACCACGTTTGGTAATAAATGTTTCATCAACAATACCATTAGCAAGGTAACCTGTATTTAACGTAGCCCAAGGCATCCAGCCGGGGTTATTCATTGGCCAGGGGTCTTGTATAAAAACCCTATCTGCATTATCGTACCCGGTTATTAAAATAGCGTGCCTGCTATGGGGGGCTCTTACGCCAACAACTATTGGCCGCTGGTTATCTATTTCATTGCGAATGCGGGCCATAGATAACAGGCTTGTTTCAATTATATCTAAATTGCCAGTATGGTTTAATGATAGGCGAACATTTAGTGGCTCATCGCAATCATTTAAATTTATACAACAATTGGTGCGGTTAAGCATGGCGTTAGCCAGTATACATTGTGTATACACCGAACCATTAATGTAATAGTTGGCCACCGCCGATGTACAGGCAGCCCAGCAAAGTTTTAAAGCACTTTGTTTTTGCAACGTAAGATTAAGGGTTGGCATGGCTTTACAGTTTAAATAAAAAATAAAAACACTTACCGGTTAACCAACCGGCAAGTGTTTTTATTTGGTTTTACCGGGTTGTACAATATGGTTACAGTCATCATGGGCAATGTGTACATAATTAAATATTGCTCTTAAATCGCTGTCAACCTCTTGCGTAGCAGGGTCATTAGGGGTGTAAGGTTGGTAATCTTCATACTCAACCAATATAAAACCACCGCCATTTGGGGGGCGGTTAATTACATCGCCTATCATATACAGGTTAGGTTCGGTAGTTTTCTCGGGGTCAAAGCTATGCACCAATTGTTCGCTATTCAGTTCAATCAGCCTTACTTTATTACAACCGTTTGGCAACTCAGTTAACCTTGCCGGGTCGTTATTTTCGTAAAAATACCGCTTGCGTTCTTTGGCATTAAGCGCACCGCTTAGCTTTACAGTATTTGGGGTTACTTGCACTTTACGGTAAGGTAACAGTTGGAAATAGTCGGTCATTACCACATCAGAAAAACTAAGCTCGTCATTAAGCGAATGCTCCTGATAGCGGGCAATAGCCAGCCGTATAAACGGAAAATAAAGGGTATCCGTAACCGATATTAAAGGGTCTCCGGGTTTAAGCTGCTGCCTAATTTCAAGTTCTACATCTACATAAAACTGTTTGTAATCCGGGCGCTCATCAAAGCCCGGGGTTATAGCTTTAAACTCTATGGTTTTATCTGTATCCAGCAAGGTATTTTCATCTTTTATACCGGTGCGTTCAAAAGTAAGGTCTTTAATTTGTACCGTATTTTTTCCCGCCTTCCGGCCATTAGTTATCTGCAATTGGTAAACATCTTTAAAGTCAGTTTTATCAGCAGCAGGGTCTTTACCTACCTGGCTTATTACATTGGTTAAATATAAAGGGTTGGTAGTGCTGCCATCGGTACGGCTTTCATCATTCTGTATAAACACAGCTACTTCTTCGCCTTCGCCCGAGCTAAACCAATTGCCGTTAAAGTATATACGTACACTTTTACATGTTCTGATAATTTCTGTAGAATCATCCTGTTGCTGCTGGTTTATCTCGCTCCAATTTATAAGTGGCACTATGTAATCTATACTCAGGTGTGTGGGCCGGGCGGTGCTAGGTATATTAAGCCAGCCCTTGCCTGCTTCGTTAAGAAACTTTTCTTTACCCAGCTTTTTTACATCCTGTTCTATTTCATCATCTGTAGGAAACGCGTCTTTCATAACACCTGAACTATCGGCCAATGCGCCTTTTATTCTAAAGGCATCGGGGCCATAGTATTGTTTTACCTTTTCCTCTTCGTAAAATGACACAAATTTCGATTCAATATCTGTTTCTACATAAACCATACGGTGGCGCGTATCGTTAAACTCGTGTGCAAGGTTAAACGTAATATCATTTTCCGGGCACGCCGTACAGCCGTTTGTATTAGGATTTTTTTCCACTACTATATCTTTAACTACCGGTACAATTTCGTACCCGCCCGGCTTTGCCCTATCGGTTTGTATGTCAAAGTATTTAATACGTGGAAAGATTTTGCTAAATGTATTGGTAGGAAACTTAGGGTACGATATAGTAAAATTTACGCTGTTCAATTCTTTAGTGCGTACTGGCTCTCCAACAATCGAAAAATCTATTATTTCATTAAAATTATTACCGTTTTTGTATGTGTTATTAACCAGGCAGGGCTTTTGTACCGCATGTACAATTTTAATTTTTTGCTTTTTAATTTTAGGGGCCAGCAACTTTGGCAGCGGGTTATCAGTGTCAGTTTTTAAACCAAAAATTTGATCCAGGCTGCAAGCAAGGCTGGCAACCGAGCAGTAAATATCCTTCTCTAAAACCTGCCCTTGTAGCAGTTTTATTTCATCAGCGGCCGAAGATCCACTCTTATCATCTGCTATAATTTTATATAGCATATATTTCATATTT
>JBJOOW010000079.1:0-3834 GCA_046051095.1 Bacteroidota bacterium
TGGGCAGCACACCCGAAGGCTTTGCCACCACACTGGGCCGCGAAGGCTCAGACTACACTGCATCTATATTTGCCTACTCGCTTAACGCCGAGCGTATGACGGTGTGGAAAGACGTTGAAGGTATTATGAACGCCGACCCGAAGGAGTTTCCGGAGGCGCAGTTTATCAGCGAGCTTACGTTCCACGAGGCAATAGAAATGACCTACTACGGTGCCAGCGTAATACACCCTAAAACCATTAAGCCTATACAAAACAAAAACATACCGTTAGAGGTACGTTCGTTTGTAAACAGTGGCAAACGCGGTTCGGTTATCAGCGCCAATGCCAATACTAATTTTCTGCCGCCTGTTATTATCTGGAAACGCCAGCAGGTGCTCCTCTCCTTTTCGGCCAAAGACTTTTCATTTATTGCCGAAGACCACCTGAGCAAAGTGTTTGGCACCTTTGCCGAAAACCGCCTGCGTATAAACATGATGCAGAACGCCGCCATCAGTTTTAGCATAGTGGTAGATTTTAAGAAAGAGAAAATAGAAAACGTAATCGAATCGCTGCAAAACGATTTTAGCATTACCCGCAACGATGGCCTTAGCCTGCTTACCATCCGCCACTATAACCCGGGCATTATAGATAAGCTAACCAAAGATAAAGACATACTACTGCGCCAGATTAGCCGTGCTACCATACAGGTGCTGATGAGAGAATGAGCCCGATTTTGGAAATGCGATTGCGGAATGCGGAATTAAATGCAGCAACCAACCATTGATGGCATGACTAAGCAAAGCCCAAGCCGGGCTGGTCATGCTATCAATAACGGTACAAAAACATCCGAAGTTTCTAAACTTCGGATGTTTCGTTTTAGAGAATTATACCGCCAATTAATTATATATTCAATAATGCAAAAACTATGGTGCTGGCGCTGCCGGCAGGAAGTTGCAATGCTGGATGAAGAAGAGTACAGCCAAGCCACCAGATTATACCGTACGGGCATGAATAACCATACCGTGCCATTGAATAACCCTAAAGAGAGGTTTAAGGAATTATTAGATTTTTATTACAACATAACCGGTATTAGCAACACAATACCCAATGCTATAATGCACCACCGCATTACTACCTATGGCCCGCCATGCGAAAAATGCAGTAAACCATACCGCACACCTCAGGCTACTTTCTGCGCTGCTTGTGGTAATAAGCGCAACTAAACAATCTTATTTGCCTATGCCGTACCGCCCTATAATTGTTAACTGGCGGACCAAAACAGATGTTGCAATTATGGGTTTTGGGTTACCTTTGCTTAACGTTATGTTACTGCGCGCTTTATTATTGTTACTGGCTGTTACCTGTACTATTACTACCAATAGCCAATGTATTACCACCTACCCATACAGCGAAGATTTTGAAGCTACCAACGGCAACTGGGCAAGCGGTGGCAGTGGCGACGACTGGGCCTGGGGGGCAGTATCTAAGGCAGTAATAGCGCAGGCCGCCAGCGGAAGTAACTGCTGGGTTACCGGCGGGCTTACCAACTCGTTTTACAATCTGGGCGAACAATCGTATGTAGAAAGCCCCTGCTTCGATTTCAGTAGTCTTACCAAGCCTTATATACGCTTTAATATTTACTGGGAAACCGAAAACAATTACGATGGGGCAGGCTTTCAGTATAGTATAGATGGTGGCACCACTTGGCTTAATGTAGGCTCGTACAGCAATGTGCAGTGTAACAATAACCACTGGTTTAACAATGCCGGGGTTACCTACCTGGGTGGCTTTACCAATATACGTAACGGGTGGAGCGGCAACGTGCAGCAAAACACCGGCAGTTGCCAGGGTGGCAACGGTAGCAACGGTTGGAAAAACGCATCGCAATGTATGCCCTACCTGGCCGGTAAGCCCGATGTACGTTTTCGTTTTATTTTTGGTGCCGGTACCCAATGCAACAACTACGATGGCTTTGCATTTGATGATATTTACATCAGCGACTCGCCGGTACCTAATTTCGATTTTACCTACAACTGCAACGGCGATATACTGAATATAACCCCAGGCATTAACCCGCCCGGATACGATTGTTACGACAGTGTACTATTTTATATAGATGGCGTACTGAAATCGGTTACCAATGGCGGGCTAACCTTGCTTAGCTACAATATGGGTACAAACGGTTACAACCCTGCCTTTCCGCACACATTTTCGATAGAGTATCGCGGCCCCTGCCATGCGTCGTATACGGTTACCAAACGCATACCCGATTTTGCTTTTACCACTGCGGCCATACAGCCCAGTTGCCCCGGCATTGCCGATGGGCAAACCAGTATAACTATTACCGGTGTTAACCAACCCACCAGTATTAGCTGGAACAGCACTCCGCCACAACAGGGCAATACTGCCACCGGCTTACCGGCAGGCAGTTACTATGCCACCTTAACCGATGCTTTTAACTGCGCCATACATAGCGATACCCTTACATTAAACGGTAACGGAACGTTAGATGCAGGGCTGATAGTAACACCCGATACCTGTGGTAAACAAACCGGCAGTGTAACCAGTATTACTACCGGCGGCACATCGCCGTATGTATATAGCTGGAGCAACGGCGCCACCAGCAACAGCATTACCAACCTAACACAAGGCAGTTATAGTGTTACCATTACCGATATTAATAATTGTACAGTAGCGGCAGATACAGTAGTGGGTTACGAATCGGGAATGTTATTGGCGCTTACAGGGCAGAATGTACCTTGCCGTAAAACAACCGGCGGGCAGGTAAGTGTAACTGCCAGCGGCGGACAAACCCCTTATAGTTATGTATGGTCGAACCAGGCTACGCAGCAGGTTGTAAAAAACCTGGGTGAGGGCACCTATACGGTTACCGTTACCGATGTAGCCGGTTGCAGCGTAACAGGCAGCATACCGGTACAGTTAACCTACTGCCCCAGTTATGTTTATTTCCCTACTGCGTTTTCGCCAAACAGCGATGGAGCCAACGATATTTTCCGCGCGCGTTTTAGCGACGACCTGGATAAGTTTAACCTGCAGGTATATAACCGCTGGGGCGAACTGGTATTTGAAAGCAACAATAAACTGGATGGCTGGAATGGTATTTACAAAGGCATAGCACAACCCTTAGGCGTATATGCCTGGACCGCCCGCTACAGTTTTGATGGTGGTGAAACACAAACCCAATCGGGTAATATTACGTTGGTAAGGTAATCGTACAAATATTATGTGCTATGCTTTTGTTTAGAAGGTGCTAAATTCCTTCACCCACCGGCTGGCAAAGCCTCGCCACCTCCCTCAAGGGAGGCTGAACGGCCACTACTTCGGATCTTCTTCAAAATCCATAAACTGAGGCTGCTCCTTTACATCAAAGTACTTCTCTTCGCGGCGTTGCTCCACAGCATCTACTTTACGTGGTGCGTTATTAAGCAGGTCCTTCAACACCTGTTTCTCATTTTTAAAGTCGGCCTGTACTTTGTTACGCACTGCCGCTTTATCAAACTTAATTTTAGGGTCGCTTAGGTTGCCCGTCATGGTTAAAAATATGTTCACGCCCTCGTAAGGGTCGTTCTCTATATAATGCTGGTCCTGATTGCGGCGGTTAAACTTTTGAGCCAGTAGTTTGTGCAGGTTTATTTTAAAGTGGTAATCTACATTATTATCAAACCGGTGGTAGCCAAAAAACATCAGATTAAGTGCAGAGGTTTTAATTTCAAACTCCGGTATATCAAACTGCTGGTTGGCTATTTTTATGGTGTTAGATAAATCGGCAAAGCGGATATCTTCCAACTCCTCAACCCTTATAAACTTACTGGCAGCGCGCAATGGTTCAAGATC
>JBJOOW010000080.1:0-3134 GCA_046051095.1 Bacteroidota bacterium
GTTTTGTAATAAATACGTTCAGCACGTTGTGGGTTAAAAAGGTAATGTAAATAGGCCCGCAGGTTTTCTTCATTAAACCCGGTTGGCATTTGTGCTGTAAACTTTTGTGTTGGGTTTACAAACTGGTCTTCCTGCAGCACAGCCAGGTCTGTCAAAAAAACCTCTTTGCCATCGGCATCTATTTTCAGATAACTATATTTGTTCCAGTCGTCCATTTTGCCCGAGTACATGTTATAAACAACAAACGGAAAAGCCTCGAACCCGTAGGGGTGGTCAACCGGTTGGTGGTTATCAACCAGGCGGGCAAAGCGGATAAACTGATAGTTATAATAAAGCTGTATTACTATAAACAGGATAATAAATGCAGTAAGTGCCTTGTTGTATTTCCACAGAGAAGAGAATAAGGTTCTTAACAGCATAGGAGGCTAAAGTACAAAAATGCGCATACTTAATTTTGTTGTTGGTATAGGAGTTTTTTTTACCATCTGTTGCCAGTTTGGCTGCAGGCGCGATAAAACCAATGCTGGTTTGATCCATAAACCATCGGCCGATACTACAGCGGTTTACTTCAATTTTTTTCTTTCAGAAAAAACCATGATAACCAACCGCGAGCAGGATAATGAAAAAGAAGGAACCTACCTTAAAGTAACCGGGCTGATAAATGACAGCACTGTAGCCGTTAACCTGCCCGATGGCTTTTACCTGAACAACAGCAACCTCAGCAACTGGATGTTGGGCTGGCCCTCCGGCAAAGCATATTACGATGCCGGTAACGAAAACCTGCGCACCATTATAAGTATAGATACCATAAAAAAACAAGTAGTACTGGGTAGCTTGCTGCGTGGCAGCGGGTTTCCGCAACTTAACCAGCGCGTGGTTTTCTGGAACCATAGCCCATCGGGCTTTGCAAACAACCCGGGGGGTAAGCTTGTACAGCCCGGTTGGTGGCCCACGTTTTATGGTAACAGTATGGAGTTTGGCGCTATTGTGTTTGAACCCCTAAGCAGACAATGGGTAATGTACCTGCAGGAGGTAGATACCAACCGGGTAAATATTTATGCAGCTACCTCGGCCGACCTGGTTAGCTGGCAGCCATACAACAAGGGTAAGGTATTTTTTAGCCCCGAAAATTTTACACATACCACCTGGGCCGGTGTGGCCGATGATGGCATAACGCCCCAAACTGCACGCTTATACAGCGCCATATACCGCAACGATAGCCTGTATATTTTTCTTTCGGGCTACGACAAGCAGGGCAGAAAACATGTGGGCGTGGTTACAACTACCGATGCGCTTAACGGGCCGTTTAACATTCACACGCAACCTGTAGTATCGCCGGGTAGTAGTTACGATGCCAAAGGGTGTTTTTATCCGAAGGTAGCAGCCTGTGGTAACAAGTACCTGATGTACTACGATGGCATAGATGCTGATGGTACCGAAACACTTTGTCGCGCCGAATCGGACGACCTGATACATTGGAGCAAGTACAACAACAACCCAGTAATAGCCAAACACTACGGCTGGCGTAGTGGCCTGTATACCAGCGAGCCCAACTATGTACTGTGTAGCGGCGATACGGTTTGGGTAAGTATAGGGGGATATAAAAAATATAACACTGAGTTTAACCATACCGATAGCGCAGCTAACCGCCTGCCGCTCGATAAAACTATTTTCAATAACAACGAAAGCGAAAAAGGCCGTCACATTTCGGGCAATGTAATGGATGCGCAACTGGGTGTGTTTATCTCAACCGATGGTGGTTATACATTCCGCCCGCATAGCAATAACCCGGTATGGATAAACGACTATAGCGACACCCTGCAAAACGACCACATTGGCGGCGATTTCTTTTACTATGGCAATAGAATAATCTATCAGGCAAAATCTGAAACAGAGAAAAGGTATAATATATTAAGCCGGCAGAAATGATTGGGTTGGAGATAAGGAAATTTTGGGGCGCTTTGCGAAACGAAAACCTGCGGGCTTTTGCCGGTTTGTTTGCTGCTTACTTTACGGCTGGTATATTGATATATGTAAAGGCTGGTAATGCACAGTTAATAGATGATGGTTTTGCCGGATTAATGAAATTTGAAAACATGGGCTGGCAGGGGTTTGCCCAGTCGTTTGGTTTTACCAGCCTTTATTACTCGCACGACATTTTTGTACTGGGCTTATATCTACTACTGGGTAAATGGTCGTTTGGGTGGTTTATTGTAATGCTTACCCTGCACTGTGTAAACAGCGTTATGGGGTTTGCGCTTTTCCGGCGGTTTTATGCTATGCTGCAAATAAAAAACAGTACTACTATAGCATTCGCAGGCTCTCTTCTGTTTTTGTTTTCGCCTTACCAAACAGAAAACGTATTGTGGGCTGCTACCCTGCATTATTCTGTAACAATGCTTGTGTTTTGCGGCGTGGCCTTTGTGTTGCTTAAAAGTATAACTGCCGGATTAAGTATCAGGACCATTGCGGCTCTGGCTGTTGTTTATAGCATATCGCTTACCACACTTGAAATATCGCTGGTGTTTCCGTTTGTATGGTGGTGCCTGATAGTAGCAGTACTTATTGCGCGAAAAGATTTTGAGGGTATAAAAAAAATATCGCTGCGGGTTTTCTTACCGCTGTTGTCGTTAATTGTTTTGTACTTTGTTGCTACACGGCTTATTAAAGGCCATTGGGTGCCGCACTATGGCCCAACCCATTTACAAAACAATACACTTAGCCATTACAGTACATCTGTGGCAAGGTACATTGCTAAGTTGCTATCGTATGTTCATTTTGCTACTTACAGGCAACGCGAACTTGTATACGTATTTTGCGAACGCTGGAAAGTTGTATTAGTAATACAGCTTGCCTTTACAGTAGTAGCCGGGCTAGCCCTATGGCTAACCGGAAAGAAAAATGCTGTATTGGCGTTCGGGGCTTTAGTCATCATGTCGTTAATGCTATTGTTTCCTTCGCTGCAGATGTATTTTATGTATTTGTTTGTACCCGAAAACGACAGGTTAGGCTACTTCTTCTCACTAGGGTTTTATCAGATTTTATCGCTGCTATGTGTGCAGTTGCTTGTATGGCCCGGAGTTATACTTGTAGCGGTATATGGAGTAGCAGGTATGTTTTTTTTAAACAAAAAC
>JBJOOW010000081.1:0-2690 GCA_046051095.1 Bacteroidota bacterium
AGTTGGTTTAAAGTAAAGTATATGAGAAGAGACGTGTGGAAACACTTACTGCAACTGGTTGGCCCTCACAAAAAACAGTTTTTATTAGTTGTATTGCTGGCATTGCTAAGCACCGGAGCTACACTGGTAGAACCACTTGTTTACCGCGAAGCTATTAATGATATAGCAGGTTTATTTGTAAAAGATGCTAACGACCGTGCTAAAACCGAAAACGGACAAGCAATAGAAGAAGGCGACGATGCGATAGATGATTTTTTTGCAAAGAAAATTCAGGAGCATAAAAACAGCCTTAAACAAAAGCACCACACCCATACACAGCAGCAGTTTATTGCAGCCGATACCACCAAAGCGACAACTAAGCTAAAGCACGTAAAAAAACCACACACCGAAACACACGTTAGCGAACGTACACCCGGCGAGGCGGTGTATACCCTGCTATGGGCGGTTACAATATTGTTTGTTGTAAACGTATTGGGCTATATAGTTTGGCTTATTGGCGATAATATGAATGTGCGCCTTAGCAGCCGTATAGAACAGAGTTTTATCAGCAATGCTTTTGCGCATGTATTAAGATTGCCACTTGGTTTTTTTGCTACCCGCAGTAGCAGCAGCATAAGCAAGCAAATAGACCAAAGCGAACAGGTTAGCGAGGTGGTTAATGCGTTTTCGCAAACGTTGTTGCCGCAGGCACTTAGCCTGGTAGGTATACTGGCAATTATGTTTTGGCAAAATGCACCGCTGGCTTTAATATCGGTAGCCGTAATACCAGTGTATGCATTTATTACCTGGCGCTCATCGCAGAGGTTAGAGAAAAATCTGGATGAGTACTACGAACGCTGGGAAGAAGTAAGCGGAACTATATCAGGCGCACTTAGTGGTATTAAAACAGTAAAACTTAGCGGGGCAGAGAATACCGAGGTGGCTACCTACAAAACAATATCGGCTTCGGCTTACAGCAATTATACAAACCGGGCATTGCTTAGTAATAAGTATGCTTTCTGGCAGGGGGTGCTTACGCATTTATCTACCTCGCTGGTGTTGGGGTATGGCGGTTATCTGGCGTTGGTGCATAAGCTTACGCCCGGCGATGTGGTAATGTTTGTGTCATATCTTGATAGATTATACTCGCCTATAGATGAACTGGCCAGCCTTTGGGTTAATGTGCAGCAAAATATAGCGTCGGTAGCAAGGGCGTTTCGTTTGTTGGATAATAATGCCGAAGAGAAAAGCGGCAAGGCCCCTGTTATTACACACGGCGAAATAGAATTTAAAAACGTACGCTTTGGCTATACAGCCGATAGAGAAGTGCTGCGCGGGCTTAACCTGCATTTAAAACCCGGTAAAATTACCGCCCTGGTTGGTGGTAGTGGTGCCGGTAAAACCACCACGGTAGATTTACTGCTAAAACTATATACCATTAACAGCGGAGCTATACTTATTGATGGGCAAAACCTGAACGAACTGGACCCGGCTATGGTGCGCGCGCAAATTGGCATGGTAGCAGCCGATGGTACGGTATTTCGCGGTACGTTGTTAGATAACCTGCGCTATAAACAGCGCAACGCAACCGAAGCCGAAGTAATGGAGGCTGTACACAAGGCAGGGCTTACCAATTTGGTGCAACGCCTGCCACAGGGTTTGCTTACACCGGTGGGGCAAAATGGTATGGGGCTTAGTGTGGGCGAACGTCAGCGCCTGCAAATAGCCCGTGTGTTGTTAAGCAAACCACGCATACTGGTGTTGGATGAAGCTACGGCTAACCTCGATTTTAATACCGAGGCCGAGGTGCGTAAATCGATAGATGAATTGCGTAAGCAATGTACGGTGATAGTAATAGCCCACCGCTACAGCATGGTTAAAGATGCCGACTATGTATATGTGCTGTCAGATGGCGTTGTAAGCGAGGAGGGCGAGCCTTCGGTTTTAGCAAACGCTGGTGGTTGGTTTAGCAACTTTGCCAATGCTGCCGATGAAGAGGAAACCGAACAGGAAGAAGATACAGACGATGAGGAGGCAGATGAAGAAGAAGAAACCGAGGAGGAATAGTTATGACATACATAAAAAGAAAAATGGTGTGGGCTCGCCGGTTGTGGCCGGTGTTGGTTAGCCTGGGTAGTGCCAGCATTATGTTGTTGGCGTTTTTTATACCATCGGTGCAAGACCAGTGGGACCGCTACCAATCGCGTAAAATTGTGCAGCAGTATGTTAGCCTGGGCGATGATTTTTTTACGGAAGATAAATATGACATGGCCGAGCAGGCTTACGAAAAAGCATTTGAACTAAGCAACCAAACGCGGTTAGATATTGACCTGCTGCGGCTAAAAGCAAAAGTAAACCGTATGACCATGGAAGACGCCTGGGGCGCACCGCCGCCCGATGGCCTTGCAGAAATAGATTTTGAAATGTTGCTGCATACCGGAGATGTTAAAGGCGATACGCAACAACGTATTACCATACTAAACAGTTACGCTCAGTTTTTAGCCGATACCGGTAAGCTGGATAAATCTGCAACGGTATTGCAACAGGCATTGGCTTTAGATAAACAAAACGAGCTTACCTATATAAACCTGGGTAACCTGGCCGACCAGCAGGGCGATAAGCCTGCCGCTGAAAAGTACTATATACAGGCGCTGCGATTACAACCTACCAATACCGAGGCGCACTACAACCTGGGCCTGTTGTACGAAGAG
>JBJOOW010000082.1:0-4007 GCA_046051095.1 Bacteroidota bacterium
CCGGCACGTTTGTTAGTATGGTTGGCCGGAACGGCTACTGGTGTGTTGTAACTGGTTGTTGCAGGCCTAACCTTGTTTGAATTAGTGGCCTGGGCTTTACCGTTTATGGAAACAGGCTTACTATAATCGACCTGGTTTCGGTTGACCGGTGCTTGTTGTGGCTGTTGTGCAAAAGTTATAAGGCCCAAAGCCAATATAGTTGTTGTTATTAATGCTGGTTTCATATTGTTTGCAGCTGCTGGTTATTGAAATATCTCGAGTGTAAGTTTTGCCGCAGCCACATTGCCACTCACATCGCACAACAGAGCCAACGAATTGCCCCATGCCGGACCCGAATGACCACCACGTACAGAAATTGTATAGGTGCCGGCAGTTAATGTCCATGCATTTGAAATGCTCCAGGGGGCCGGGGTTGTTGGTAATGAGCTTGAACCATCCAAAGCGGTAACGCGTTGAATTGTATTAGCTGCCGTTCCATTTAAAAAGAAATCGTATTGAACGGTAATATCATTATACGCCGAACCTACATTAAATGTAGTGCCAAAGGCATGTGCTACTACTTTATAAGTAGAGCCCGCAGGAACAGTTAGTGTATATGTTAACCCGGCAAGTTGTGTGTAAGTAACCACGCTACTTGGTTCTGGCGACGTTGTTGCTGCGTTGCTGGTAAGTGTTACAACAGTAACATTAGCAGAGCCATTTGCACCTGTAGCGCCAGTGGCACCTGTAGCACCCGATGCACCCTGAGCACCTTGCGGACCTTGCGGACCCTGAGGGCCCTGAGCACCTTGTGCACCTTGAATACCCTGAGGACCTTGTGGGCCAGCAGGGCCGGCAGGACCTTGAGCACCATCGGCACCGGCAGGACCTTGCGCGCCAGCAGGACCGGCAGGGCCTTGTGCGCCATCGGCACCGGCAGGACCGGCAGGGCCTTGAACACCGGCAGGGCCTTGCGCGCCATCGGCACCAGCAGGGCCGGCAGGGCCTTGGGCTCCAGTTGCGCCGGCAGGGCCTTGGGCACCATTAGCGCCAGCAGGGCCTTGTGGGCCAGCAGGGCCTTGCGCACCATCTGCACCGGCAACACCAGCAGGGCCTTGGGCACCGGCAGCACCTGTAGCGCCTTGCGGACCTTGTGGGCCAGTAGGGCCTTGCGCACCAGCAGTACCGGCAGGGCCGGCGGCACCAGCAGGACCTTGTGGGCCTGTAGCACCAGTGTTACCTGCTATGCCTTGCGACCCTGTGGGGCCGGCAGATCCAGCGGGGCCCTGAGGGCCTTGTGGGCCTGTAGCGCCATTGTTACCTGGCAAACCTTGTGGGCCGGTTGGGCCTGTTGAACCTGCAACACTGTTGCCTGAATATAAAGCGTAAGGAACGCTCAATAATTGAGAGGTTCCCATATCTACGTAGTTGCTCCCACCGGTAGGGTCAATCTCTACCTGTAGCCATTTTTCGCCGTTTCCCCAGTTAACTGCGGCAAGGTTAGATGTACCACCAATAATTTGGGTAATAAGACCAAACTGATTGGTAACGGCCGTGTTGGTTTCGGTAAATACTACGGTGCCAGTGGGCGAACCATCGTGAATAGAGAAACGAACGGTAACGTTAGTGCCACCAACAATAGGGTTGCCGGCAGCATCGCGTACAATTGCCTGATAGTTCAGCTTTTGGGGGGACTGTGCCGATGCTGCTATAAACAGCGATGCGAAAGACAGGAGAAGTAGCGCTCTCCTGAGGCGCGGGTAAAGATTAGATACCATAGTGCAATAAAGTGTTTAGTGTATGAAAGAGCTGCAATGTAAAACTTAGAAATAAGAATTAATAATTTTTTGATGCTTAAATAATGAGTGTTTCACCGCTTTTCAAGCAGTATTATTCTATGCACCAAAGTAACAATATGACTTACATTGGCATTGAACTGCTTAAGTAAGCTGTTACAGTTGATAATTATCTGTCAACCAGTTTTTTGTGGCTAAATTAAATAGTAGTAACAATAGATAGTGCTTAGGTTTAGAAGGTGCGGCTTATGCCTACCACCCACCTGAAGGCTATATGTTTCTGGTCGACATAAGGTGCGTGCGATATAAAAAATGGCACATCAAACCTAAGTACCAAAGGCTTAATACCTTGTAACGGCCCCCATTTTTTTATGGTAAGTGCTAAGCCCGCTCCGGCATCTGCCCTTACCTGCGATAGTTGATTATGATTACTGCTATTTTGATAAGCAATGGCTCCCATATCGGCAAACAGGTAGGTATTCAGGTTAAATATCTCTCGCAGCTTGGCGTTCTTTACCTTTACTATACGGTTAAAATCAATTTCGGCATTTACTGCAAAACCCGAGTTGCCTTTATACGCAGGCACTACCACTCCATTTTTATCTCGTTCGGCAAGTAGGTAGCCGGCATAGCCGCGCATGTTTAGCCCGCCCGCAAAGTGCAGGTGGTTGGTGTTTTCCCAATAACTGCCAGCAAAACTTTGTGGTACAAAACCGGCGGCGCGGTAGTATTTGCTATCCATCATCTCCTCGGGGTTGCCACCTGCAAAAAATAAAGCGCTTTCAGCAGGCACATTTTTGCCGGTACCATAGCGTCCATATACACGGGTACGAAAATCCAGTTTCCATACGCTTGCGCGTAGTACGTTCGTCAGTTCCAGATAGTGATAGTCGAACGATGAAGTGAGTGCTCCACTACGCAAATGTGCGGTAATAAAACCGTTGAATTTTGGTTTGGCGTAAGTGTATGTTGCCGATAGGTTAAGCGATATATTAAATTTTTTATTGCTGGTCCATATAGAGCTCCACTCGCCGGGGTATAGAAGGTAGTTTCGCCATTCCTCGCGGTTGCGGGTAAATGCTTTCAAATTAATATCGCCACTAAAGTTTTTGGGAAACTGCTTTACCAGCCCTATCTTATACATCTCGCAGCCATCCAGCCATTGCGAGTGCAAGTAAAAGGTAGTTCGTTTCATCACTTTATCAATAGCATTGCTGTAATCGAAACGGTACGAAAAATAACCGGCTTTTTTCTGCGCATCTTTGGCAATATTATATCGTGCGCCACCCTGCGCTATGTGGGTATTTAACCATACAGTAAGGTTAAATACATGCTTTAATCCCATATAATTTCCATTGGCATTTATACCTACCTTAAATCCATCGTATGCGTTCCACCATACATCGGGGCGCAGGTACAGCCTGTATTTTTTGCTGGATACGGGCGGGTATATATGTGAGTCGAATCGTATTTCAACGTTACCTTTTTTGCGGTTATCCAGCATATTAATATCAGCAAGTCTGTTGCTTGGGTCTATAATAACATCTTTAATACCCGAGGGTATTGTAACTGTAGCTTCATACGTTGGCTTAAGCTTATCCCAGCCATACCATTTAGCCAGTGTTACAGTTGTATCGCCATTGGTACTTTTTACTGTTGTTTTTTGCCACCAGGTATTAGGTATGTAAAAGTTGTATGCCGAATCGTTTTTGCCAATTACCTGTAGATCAATAGGCATTTGCATACGCCCTCTACGTTTCAGGCGTATCAGGTATTGGTTTTTAAACTCGCCCTTTTTAATTCTGCCAATTTTATAATCTATGTTTTTGGTGGTTTCCATCCACTCGTCAAAAAACCAGTTAAGGTCTATATGTGTAAACCGTATAACACTGTTGCGAAAGTCTTCGGGGTAAGGGTGTGCAAATTTCCACTGCCAAACGTAGTGTTTCATTACGGAGGTAAACAACGAGTCGCCCAGCACATACTGTAAATTATACAGCATGGTAGAAGTTTTTGCATACACATGTCTGTAGCCACCGCCCTGCCCTAGGGCACCATTAAATCCGTCGCTGTGGGTGTTTAAAGGTTCATCGTTATATATAATAGCATCGCTGAGGTAACTGTAGTAACACTTGTTTTCGCGCACATTGGTGGGTTCAAAAAAACGCTTAAAGTACTTGTTGGCTTTAGGGTTCATGTCGTACGGTATGGTATCGCCATCTATGACCTCCA
>JBJOOW010000083.1:0-2844 GCA_046051095.1 Bacteroidota bacterium
ATGAGAATTGCTATCCTCTTAATGATGAACATTTGTTTATGAATTTATTATTGGAATAAATACTACTAAAAAAACTTGAATAGACTGAAACAGATAGGCTACTACACTACCATTAATAAAATGGCGTAGGCGCCTTACGAATAGTAAGGAGAATAATTAACCTAAAAAGCTTTTCCAGCTATGATGCAGAACAACCAGCGATGCCGTAGAACTACTTTGGATAGATAAGGTAAGTTGCTCGAAAAGAGATTTGAGCGGATTGGTATCGGATAGTGTCTCGTAACTAAAAACATGAAACAGATCACACCAGATAATGTGATGGTCGCTATCTCCTTCTGCTTCATCGCATAGTTCTTCTTCCAGTGTAGGCTCACCAGGCTCTATATTACGAATAGTGGCATGGCCCATACCGGCAGCCGACACAAATGCGATACGATTATTTTTACTGTCGGCCTCTTTATTGGAACTGATAAAGGAAAAATACTGACCGCCAAAGAAGGCTACACCCAAAAGCAGGACAAGGCATCGGCTGAAAACCGTTTTTAACAACAAACCCACCTGATTCTCAAACATTCTAAGGGTGCGCATAATTTTTGCAGATGCAAGAATACGAACATCTGTTTAGCTATTAAAAAAAATAACTAATTTTCACGTATGGGTTAAGGCCTTGGTTGTATTTTAGTTTTGTACACCAATGAAACCCGAAGTAACCTTGCAGGCAATTGTTACACACAATTTATTGGCCACTATAAGTTAGTGTACCTTTTTTCTTGTTTTATTCTTCTCTTGTATAGTAACAATCACAATCAAGTAGAGGCTCTCTTAATATTGTACATTTATTACTACCAAAAAGCTTTACTACAGTGTCTCCAACCCGTACATTGTCATAAAAAAAACCGCTAGCTGGTGCTATTTCAATATTTGCCATTGGCTTTCAATAACACATTCCCGGCCTGGATAGGCATTATATATACTATCAATATATAGCAGAGTTGCTTTATCTGCACTAATAAAATGCGAATACAGATATAGGTTTAGCCTTCTCTATGTGGGGTAGCAGGACTCGAATACTTACGTTTCTGTCAGCATGCTGATAACCTTCGGTTCGTCTGGACTTGCGACCGACCCTCCCGATATCCTAATCGGGATGTGCTAACCGGTAATACCATAAAAGCAAAAGGCGAAACTCATTTCTGAATTTCGCCTTCTCTCTGTCGGGGTAGCAGGATTCGAACCTGCGACCCCCTGCTCCCAAAGCAGGTGCGCTAACCGGGCTGCGCTACACCCCGAAAGTGTATTTTAAAGTTTTAAGCGGTGAGGGAGGGATTCGAACCCTCGGTACCGTTTTACCAGTACGGCAGTTTAGCAAACTACTGATTTCAGCCACTCATCCACCTCACCTTGCTACCAGTTAAAACTTTAAGAACTGTCCCCTCTTTCAAAAGGACGACAAAAATATAAATTCTAACCAATCAAGCAACTTCTACAAACAAAAAAAGTATTAAGTATTTGGTATTGAGTATTAAGAGACAGCTTTGTGGGCTGGTTTAGTGACTTTACTGAACAAAAAAGTCCTTCTGTAAATACAGAAGGACTTAATCTGGTATTAGTCTAAATACTAAGTACTTAATACTATGATATACTCATTTGTATCTTTTTTTGTATGTCGGCCACTGCCTCGCGAAATTCCTGATCGGTGTCTATCAGGTTTTGTACTGCCTGGCATGAGTGGATAACGGTAGAGTGGTCGCGACCACCAAAGTGCTTACCTATTACCTTCAGTGAGTTTTTAGTGTAGTTTTTAGCCAGGAACATAGAAAGCTGGCGCGCCTGTACTATCATACGCTTGCGGGTTTTTTCGCGCAGCATATCTACCGGTACGGTAAAGTAATCGCATACGGTTTTTTGTATGTAATCGATAGATACTTCGCGCGAGATGCTCTTAACAAAGTTCTTGATAATTTTTTTGGCAAGGTCAAGGTCAACCTCTTTCTTATTAAGCGATGCCTGAGCCAGCAACGATATAAGTGCAGCCTCTAGTTCACGTACGTTGGTGTTAATGTTATAAGCAACAAACTCAACTACTTCGCGTGGTAACTCAATACCATCGGCATACATTTTCTTTTCAAGTATTGCAATACGGGTTTCAAAATCCGGAACCTGCAAATCTGCGCTAAGGCCCCATTTAAAACGCGATAACAAACGCTCTTCCATACCTTCCAAATCGCGTGGAGGACGATCGGTAGTTAACACCAATTGTTTTCCATTTTGGTGCAGGTGGTTAAATATATGGAAGAAGATATCCTGTGTTTTCTCTTTATTACCGAAGAACTGAATATCATCCACAATCAACACATCTATTAACTGATAGAAGTGTACGAAATCGTTAACCGAGTTATTTTTTACTGCATCGAAAAACTGATTGGTAAATTTCTCGCTGCTTACGTACAATACAGTTTTGTTTGGGAAGTTAGACTTAACCTCGTTACCTATAGCTTGTGCTAAGTGTGTTTTACCTAAACCAACACCACCATATATTACAAGTGGGTTAAAGGCTGTGCCACCCGGTTTTTGTGCAACAGCATAACCTGCACTACGCGCCAAGCGGTTGCAATCGCCTTCTACCAACGAATCGAAATTGTAGTTGGAGTTAAGCTGAGGGTCTACATTTATTTTTTTCAGACCCGGAATTACAAACGGATTTTTGATTTGGTTGCCACTTAAGAAATAAGGGAAACCTACTTCGGGGTTTGTGTTGTTACCAGAGTTCTGATTTGGATAATCGACTGTTGAAGGTGTGTTAGCGTTAGAGTTTTCAACTACTATTCTGTATTCAAGCCTTGC
>JBJOOW010000084.1:0-5402 GCA_046051095.1 Bacteroidota bacterium
GCCGAAAGCAATTTTATGAACGTGGGCGAGCGTACCAACGTTACCGGCTCGGCTAAGTTTTTAAAGCTGATTAAAGAAGATAAATACGAAGATGCACTGGCTGTAGCCTTAGACCAGGTACAGGGTGGTGCACAGGTTATTGATATAAACATGGATGAAGGTATGCTGGATGGCGAAGATGCTATGCAGCGCTTTTTGAACCTTACCGCCAGCGAACCCGACATTGCCCGAGTACCGGTAATGATTGATAGTAGTAAGTTCCACATTATAGAGGCCGGCCTTAAATGCCTGCAAGGTAAAGGCATTGTCAACTCTATATCGCTTAAAGGCGGCGAGGAGGAATTTGTAAAACACGCCGAGCTGATACGCAACTATGGTGCGGCTGTTATTGTAATGGCATTTGACGAAAAAGGTCAGGCCGATAACTACGAACGCCGTATAGAAATATGCGAACGCAGCTACCGCATACTGGTAGATAAGGTGGGCTTTCCGCCAGAGGATATCATCTTCGACCCGAATATATTTCCGGTGGCAACCGGTATGGAAGAGCACCGCAAAAATGCGCTCGACTTTTTCCGCGCTACCAAATGGATAAAAGATAACCTGCCACATGCGCATGTAAGCGGTGGGGTAAGCAATGTGTCGTTCTCGTTCCGTGGTAACAACCCGGTGCGCGAGGCTATGCACTCGGCATTCTTATATCACGCTATAAAGAATGGTATGGATATGGGTATTGTAAACCCTACCATGCTGGAGGTGTACGATGATATACCAAAAGACCTGCTGGAGCATGTAGAAGATGTACTACTAGATCGCCGCGATGATGCTACCGAACGACTGTTAGCCTTTGCCGAAACCGTAAAGAAAAAAGATAAAACAGAGGTAGTAAACGAAGAGTGGCGCAATGGTAGTGTTGAGGACCGCCTGGCACATGCACTGGTAAAAGGCATAGTAGAGTTTATAGATGCCGATACCGAAGAAGCCCGCCAGAAATACCCTAAACCACTGGAAGTAATAGAAGGCCCGCTGATGGCAGGTATGAACATAGTAGGCGACCTGTTTGGTGCCGGTAAAATGTTTTTACCACAGGTGGTAAAAAGCGCCCGCGTAATGAAAAAAGCGGTAGCATACCTGTTGCCTTATCTGGAAGAAGAAAAGAAGCGCAGTGGCGATACAGCAAAGAACAACGGTAAAATATTATTGGCTACCGTTAAGGGCGATGTGCACGATATTGGTAAAAACATTGTAGCCGTAGTACTGGCTTGTAACAACTACGAGATAGTAGACCTGGGTGTAATGGTACCGGCCGATAAAATACTGGAGCGTGCCCGCGAAGAGAACGCACAGATAATAGGCTTGAGTGGTTTGATAACCCCATCGCTGGATGAGATGGTGCATGTAGCCAAAGAGATGGAACGCCTGGGCATGAAACAACCATTGCTGATTGGTGGCGCTACTACCAGCAAACTACACACCGCTGTAAAAGTGGCTCCTGCTTACTCGGGTAACGTGGTGCATGTGCTTGATGCCAGCAAAGCTGTAACAGTAGCCAGCAGCCTGCTTAGTAAAGATGAAAGCGCCAACTTTGTAGCCGGTGTAAAACGCGAGTACGAAGAAATGCGCGAGCTGCACGCTAACCGCCGCAGCGATATTGAGTATGTAACACTGGAGCAGGCGCGTGCCAACAAAGCAACTATAGATTGGGCTAACGAAGAAATTAAGCAGCCCAATTTTGTAGGCATAAAAGTGTTTGATGATTACTCGTTAGAGGAGCTGTCGCAATACATTGACTGGTCACCGTTTTTCAGCACCTGGGAGATGAGTGGTACTTACCCACGCATATTCGAAAGCGAGAAGTACGGTAAAGAGGCTAAGAAATTGTTTGATGATGCGCAGGCACTTTTGAAGAAAGTAATTGCCGAAAAATGGATTACAGCCAAAGCTGTTATCGGTATTTTCCCTGCCAAATCGGTTAACGACTCGATAGTGCTTGATAATGGCATACACTTCGATTTCATGCGTCAGCAAACTAAAAAAACGGGCAACCAGCCTAACTTTTGTCTGGCCGATTATGTGGCGCCTGCCAGCGATTACTTTGGTGCTTTTGCTGTAACGGCCGGCATTGGTATAGAGAAGTGGTTGGAGAAATTTGAGAAAGATCACGACGACTACAATAGCATATTACTAAAGGCACTGGCCGACCGCTTGGCCGAAGCCTTTGCCGAAAGAATGCACCAGCGCGTACGGAAGGAGTTTTGGGGCTATGCCGCCAACGAAACCCTTAGCAACGAAGAGTTGATACAGGAAAAGTATCAGGGTATACGCCCTGCACCGGGCTACCCGGCCTGCCCCGACCACACACTTAAGCCACAGATATGGCAAGCGCTGGATGTAGAAAAAAATACCGGCATTACACTTACCGAAAGCTATGCTATGTACCCCACTGCATCGGTTAGCGGTTTCTACTTTACCTCGCCACATGTTAAGTACTTTGGTATAGGTAAAATACAAAAAGACCAGGTAGAGGCATTGGCTAAAGAGAAAGGCCTGAGCGTTGCAGAAATGGAACGATGGCTGGGGCCTAACTTAGCTTATTGATTGCTTTTGTGTAAGAAAATAAATAGAAAATAATATATATATTGGCTGTTGAATCTAACGCCATGAAAACTCTATTTACTCTTCTGTTTAGCATCTGCTCTGTTGTATTGTTAGCGCAATGGACACAAACATCAGGCCCCGAAGGAGGGATGGTAAATTGTATAACACGTGTTGGCAATGAAATATGGCTTGGTTCACATAGTGGTATTTATGTGTCACATAACGAAGGTATGTCGTGGAGCCGAAACTCAGTAGTAACTACTTACTGTACCGGAATTTTTGCTGAGGGCGATACTGTTGTAGTAGTATATGCATTGCCAGTGGCATTATCTAATATTGGTACAGGCTCTAACTTATACAGCATAGCATCTTACGATGGCGGAAATACCTGGGGTGATACAGTTATTCTCGCACAGGGCTATTTTTCTTATCCACCTATGTTCTATTCAACTCCTATACAAAAGATTCAGAATAGCTTACTAATAACTGTAGATGGGCGATATGAAAAATCTAACGATTGGGCACAGAGCTGGATGGTATGGCCTTTTATTAATAATACAGGCGTTACCTTGTTGTGTGTAGATGACTCTGCCGCTTTGGCAAAAACGTATATACCAAGCAGTAATGGCTATGGTTATTTTTATTCAGCTAATGTGGGGGATAGTTGGATGTTAATTGATTCTATCCATAATCTGGGTGGTATGTTTTTAAATGAGGGCATTTTAAATGCAATAAGCTACCGGTACGATACATCAGTGCATTCTAGTATTATCAGGTCAACCAATCTGGGGCAAACATGGGATACTGTTTACAACGCACCATCAGGCGAAATGCTTTATGATTTTATAAAATTACACGATACGATTTTTATAACCGCCAATTCATTTTCTCTAGCTACCACCAATAATGGGCAAAGCTGGCAAAATTCCCCTTTTATAGATTTTGCGAATTATTTAAGCTATGAAACTGATCTTACAAATGGCGGCAAACTTGGTTATAAATCGCCCGGGGGGCTGGGTATTTATGTGCCGCAGCAAAGCGTATTTTATAACACTACAACCGGATTTATATCAAGCCTAACCAATGGATTGGTGGCAAATGGCAATACAATTTTCACAAGTACAGATGAATCTTTTTACAGAACCATTGATGATGGCTATACCTGGATAGATTGTGGTTTACCCGTAGGGCCACCCGAAGATTTGGTTATTAAGGGCGATACTTTAGTGGGTTTGTTGGAGAATTATATTGTAAGGTCTTATAATAATGGCGTTACATGGGATACTCTCTCTACACCCTTTGTGGCGCATGCTATAGAGCGCATTGGTAATCGTATTTATACTGCCACGGGGCAGCATTATTATTCTGATAACTGGGGGCAAACATGGCAACAGTACCCTGATTTAGACACATCGGTACTCAATATTTGCGGTGCAGGAGTAGATGAAACAGGTGCAATAAAAGCAGCTGGTGGGTTTCTTTTTCTGGTTACAGAGGGCGGTGTTATTGCCCGGTATAATCCGGGTACTAATTTATGGAGCCACTCAGCCTGTTTCTGGTCAACAGGTGCTAATGTTGGCAATGCGCTTTATGCTGTTGGCAACGATATAGTAATGTCGGGTAGAGATGAATTGATGATTTCGCATGATATGGGTTTAACCTGGCAGTACGATTCTTTAAGAGGGCTGCCCATGGATACCAGTCAATTCGGAAACATAACACCGCTTTCAATACCTAAAAATATAATTTTGGTCAACGGCCTTTGGTTGGGAACTTGCGGCCCTTATGGCATTTATGCAAGTACAACAGGCGGAAATAACTGGGTTAGGTATACAGCTGCAGATTTACAGTTTATACCCAGAGGTCTTACTGTAAGAAACAACATAATATATACCGGCTCTTATTATTGTGGAGTATGGAAACGTACAACATCTCCTGCAAATATAACAGGTACTGTTTATCGGGATTTAAATAACAACGGTATGCGCGATAATGGTGAACCACCCATTGTAAATCGTATGGTACGTACTATACCTGGCAGTTGGATGGCTACTACCGATACCGGTGGGCATTACTCTATGCTGGCCGATGCCACTGGAGATACGTTAAAACCCGTATTGGCAACTACCTGGGAGAGCAACAAGCCTGACCATTATATTACATCTAACAATGCTACTAACCTCGATTTTGGAATTTATCTTCAGCCCGGCATTGCAGATTTAGCCATTGATATTACTAATAGCAGTGTTTTTAGGCCTGGTTTCGAAACCAGTATAGCTTTAACTGCCCGTAATAAGGGGTCACTAATACAAGCCGGCATCATACAATTAACGCTCGATTCTTCGCTGCTTTTTTTAAGTTCAACAACAGCCCCGGTGTCTGTTAATGGTAACGTTTACATATGGAATACTTCGTCGCTTGATTTTGAAGAATCGCAGTCCATTACTATTCGCGTTCAAACAAGTGTTACAGCTGCAATCGGCGATTCTGTGTTATGCGCGGTTGATATTTCACCACTAATCAACGATACAGTACCAGCCGATAACTCGGCAACACTGGCCACTGTTATTGTAGGTTCTTACGATCCTAACGATAAAACATGCGAACAGGGACAATTTATTACCCCAGAGCAGCTGCAAAGCGGAGAACAATTGGTATACACCATAAGGTTTCAGAATACCGGCAACTACCCTGCCGATTTTGTACGAGTAACCGATACGCTTAGTCAGTTTTTTGATTTAAGTACTTTTAAAGTAATAGCACAAAGCCATGATATGCACTGGGCTATTTCTGGCCAGGGGGTA
>JBJOOW010000085.1:0-4975 GCA_046051095.1 Bacteroidota bacterium
CCTGAAACAAAAGGCCGGCAATAACATCATCCGCTACACTGTGCCTAAAGATTTTTTTAATAGCGGAACGCTGGTGCTTACTGTAATTATCAGTAAAGACATGAAAGAGCATGTGGTACGCTACCGCAACATAAAAACCATTACTATTAACCGGTTAGAGCATCCTGTAAACAACCTGATGGGGTTGCAGCGAAAAGGGCTGTTAAATGCCGAATTTGAATGGAAGTGTAATTAACATAAATGGAGAAATTATTAGCCTACTTACGACTTTACCGAATTGACGCTTTTACTATATCGCTGCTATCGTTTTTGGTGCCGGTAGTAGTAGTATCGGGTGGCGCTAACCTGCATGTTGTTATGGTAGCCTTACTTATCAGCGGTATATCGGTAAACTCTGCTTACACCTTAAATTCGTGGTTCGATAGAGAAATTGATGCGGTAAACAAACCACACCGGCCAATACCATCGGGTATTATATCTGAAAAATCAGCGCTTTACTACTCTGTAGGGCTAATAGTATTATCATTTGTATGGCCCTGGTTAATAAACATACCTATACAGGCCACAGCTATTATACTAACCATACCGGTGTTTGGCATATTGTATTCCAATACGGTTATCCCGTTCAAAAAAAACATGCTTACGGCTGTGTTTACTACCACATACCTCATGGTATCGCCGGCGGCAGCCGGCCTGGCTACCATAAATATGTTGCATGCGGGGTTATTTCTTGTAGTTTATTTGTTTGGGTATGGCTTTGCAGTAATACCGTTAAAAGATATTGAAGATGTTAAAGGCGATGTAATGCACCAATCGGGCAACTGGAGCAACAGTTTAGGCAACCGCAGGCTAATCACTTTATCGCTAACTGTACTGGTACTGGTAGCAGCGGTTTCGTTTTTTGTAATACCCGATACCAAACTACGCCTGGCCCTAACATTGTTTGCTACCAACACCTTTATATTTCTGGCTGTTTTTTACGCTTTCTTTCAACAGTACCTTAGCAGACTGTACAGATCGCTTATTATTTTCGATATTTTACAGGGGGCTATGGGGCTTATGTTTTATAATTGCCTACAGTTATGAAGAAACTTGTTTCAGCAGAGAAGATGTTTGGCCTTTTATCGGCCATATCGCTGGTGCGTGTAGTACTCGACCAAACCATCATATATGGTTTTAGCCAGCCCTACAATACTTTAATGTCGCAATTACACATGTATATGTATCTGTTTATACTGTACCTGTGTATGCCGGCTTTTGCCTTGTTTTTATTAGGCGTACGTAATAAAGAAAAATATGCCGAGGTACGGCAACTATACCAAAGCAGTGTATGGATATGGGCTATTATTTACCCGGCGGTTCCTATTGTATCGTACATATTTAAAACACCGTACCGCGATACATTTGAATGGATGGGGTACATACCCACTTTTATGGTGCACAATAACTACCTGCCGGCCGGTATGATTTTCGTAATACCAATCATTGTATACCACTATACTACCAGCCTGATGCAAATTTTCAAATTTTCGTTTATTAAAAGCTTTTTGGCTTTTAATGTTTCATGCGGCGTGCTTTATGTATTGTTCTACCAATATCTTTTAAACCTGGGCTACCATATCTGGCATGCCACTAACTTCGAATGTTTCATTGGTATTTACGGTATTCTTTCGGTTATTGTTGCGCTGGGTGGCCTGTTCTATTTTAACAGCTATTTCGTAGAGCAGAAAAAAACATGGACCGGTTACTTTGTAGTTAAAACCATCATCTTTGCAGGTATAACTGTATTGGGCTTTGTAAAAGCTTATCAAGCCATTTAACCATGACCAGCATACTAAAAAGCGATTCATTAAATCAGCAGCTTTTAACCAAAGGCTATGTTTCGTTTCCGTTTTTAAGCCCCGCCGAAACAAACGCATTAGCTGATTTATTTGGCAAATACAGTAACATGGATAGCGCTCAGAAAGGTCTCTATTCAAACCTGTATGCATTAGGTAACGAGGTAAACTGGAGCGTATCGCAGGAGCTGGAAAATATTTGTGGCAACGCATTTAGCCAGCATTTTTACAACGCATCGCTTAATGGCGGTGTTTTTATAGCCAAGGGAGCCAACCCCGATTCAAGCTGTTACCTGCATCAGGATCCATCGTGCACCTACGAACAGCAATATGCTACCTATGCTCTTTGGATTCCACTGGTTGATATAGACGAAACTACCGGCCTGTTTTATACTGTTGAAGGATCGCACCAAATGCGGCAACATGTAAGATGCTTCAATAACCCATCAAAGGGTTTTGACATCAACACCATAAACAGCAACAAACTGCACAGCATTAAAATGAAAGCCGGCGAGGCGCTTGTTTTCGATCATGCGTTAGTACACGGCTCTGCGGCTAACCTATCTGGTAAAGTACGTATTGCAGCTGTATTGGGCATTATGCCCGAAGGAACGCCTTATACTTTTTTCTGGAAAACCGGTGCTGGTCAATTTGCCGCTTACCGTATGGATAAAGAGTACTTTATTAAAAACCAGATACCTACTTTACAAAAAGGGGAAGTACCCGCCGACAGGTTAAAAGAAACCATATCAGCTCCGGAAAACGCTGACCTTACAATACTGGCTTAATTTTTCTGCTATAATTTTTTTGCCGCCTCCCGCTTTTGGTGCAGTAATGCTTTAAACTCGTCAAGCGTAATTTTACGGTTAATATCCTTGGCCATACCCACACTCTTTAGTTTGCTCTTCAGCTCGGCAAACGAAACTTTGTTCTCGTTCAAAAAAAACTCACTATCCACTTCAAGCATTTCCAGCTCTCCGGGGTGTTTTTGCTTATCTACATAGTATAATACCGGATTAACTTCTGCAGGTATAATTTCTATTTGTATAGCCACTCGGGGATCGATAACTGAATTATCGCGCGAATAATGAAGAAGTGTATCATCGAAAATAATGCATTCACCAGGCACCATATCTACCGGCTCGAAAAAGTCATCTTCCAGTTGTTGTTCAAAATCCTTAAAGTAGTGTACACCACCAAAAGTAGCTATGGAAGGTACCAGTTTATGGCTGCCTTCTATTATTTCCAGCGTTCCGTTGGCACGCGTTACAGGCAGTAAAGGTATCCAGGCGGTTACCGATGTCATTGATATATCCTGCAGGTGACACCAGTTTTCATGTATCTCCAGTTTACCTTTGCCTGATGGTTTTACATAAAAACTACCATTAAGCATCCGGTAATTATCCAACACATTACTAATATGCGGCATCAGGTGATGGGCTATAATACTGCGTACCTTGCGTTTATAATCGATATTGGTATCTAAAAACGTGCAGTGGTAAGTAGCGTAATTATGCGCACCACGGGTTGGATTAAACCCATCATCGGGCTTTAGACCAGCAAATTCGGCCTTAATACGGTCGATAATTTCGAGCGGAATAAGGTTTTTTAATACATAACCGTGCTGGCGGAAAAACTTTTCGTCGGCGGCATCTTTAAAAACACTGCGCATATGCTAAATACATTTAGGTTGTAATAATACTTTGTAATAGTATGCCCACCAAATGACAAAAGTCAACCAATTAAGCTATACTATAACACCTATGAATGTAACAACTTATTATGTTTGTACCGATTATGAATGGTAGTTTTTTCTTACAACATGATTTAGAAACAAAGTTCCGCAGCAAAGGCTATACCTTGTTGCCGCTACTTAACGATACAAAGGTAAACGAACTTAAAGCGCTTACCCGTGAGCTGTTTTTTACGTACGATAACAACAATTTACGAGAGCGATGCAACTACAGTAGTTCGCTTTTTGAGCCGGATGAACAAAAACGCCTTAAACTTTTTGAAGGGGTGAGGCAAATTGTTGGCCCCGAATTACAAAAATACCTGGCCCCCTTTGATGTTGTGATGGTAAATTACTGGAACAAACTACAAGAAGAAGGCGCCGTAGAAATCCACCAAAACTGGTCGCATACCAACGAGCCCGATAATTTTACGGTAACTATCTGGATACCATTACAACCGGTAGACCGGCGAAACGGCACAATGGAGGTTGTACCCCACAGCCATTGTAAATTTGAAACCGTACGGGGCATTAACCTCGGCAATCCGTTTTTAAATATCAGTAAAGAAATTGTAGAGCACGACCTGATACCGCTGAATATGCAGGCCGGCGAGGCTGCTATTTTCGATGATGGCCTGCTGCACTATACCGGCCCTAACCGAACCGACAGCCCGCGAGAGGCGGTGCAACTGGTAATTAAGCCAGCCAGCGCACCGGCACGTTTCTACTTCAGGCATTTAGATAAAACTGAAAAAAGCGTAGAGATTTTTGAGGCCGACCATCCCTTTTACTCGTTGCTACAGGTAGCGCCCGGAAAAACCGGCAGGCCACAACACGGAAAATCGGTAGGATTTGCCGACCATAAAAAAAATCAGTTATTACCTTACCGGTACTTTAAAAACGCTATTGCAGATACTAAACCGTATAGTTTTACCAATTACCTACAACAGGAGCTTGAGCAGCAGTTAAAACAGATTGCGGAATTGCAATTACCCTCTGGCGAGTTTCAAACATACGAGCACTACCCCAACCTACAGCCCGGCAACTGGATTAAAGGGCCCTCATCGCCATTTGTAACAGCCAGTATACTAATAGCTTTGGCCGATATTAAAGCCCCTTTAGCAGACACTATTAAAGCCAAAGGGTGCTCTTTCATTGAATCGGCAGAAGAAAAGGGACTGTGGCGTTTTTGGAAAAATTTCAGCAGCAAAAACCATGTACCCTGCGATGCCGATGACACGTCGTTATGTTCTTTTGCATTAAAACGTATTAAAAACATACAGCCCGATAACTTACAGTTGTTTAATGCCAACCGCAACGGCAATGGCCTGTTTTATACGTGGTTCTTACCAAGGGCTTCGTTTATTACCCAACCGGGCAGGCTACTATCATTTTATAACGATAG
>JBJOOW010000086.1:0-5672 GCA_046051095.1 Bacteroidota bacterium
TATTGGGGTAATTGGTGTTCTCGCTCAAAAATCGCATCAATGCTTTTTCACCACCGGGAAACTCCGGCATAAGCTCAACAATAGTTCTGGGTGTTTCTATTTCAGGCGTCGGCTCTGCAACAGTAAATGTCGCCTCGGTACCTCGCCCATCGGTTACGCCTATGGTATTACCGTTGGCGTTGTTGGCAAGGCCGGCCTCTAAATCGTGCCGGTCGGCATTAGGTAAAAACGAGTCTACCGTATTGGCATTATCAACCACACGCATCTCTACATCGCGCATAGCACTAACAGCCTGTGCCTGAGGTGGCTGTTGCTCTGGTATCTCGGGCTTCGGCTTCTCTATTTTCAGCTCATCTTTAGGCATATCCAGGTCGGCTAAATCAATAATCACATCCTGGTTAGTAGTGTGCAGGCCGTTGCTGTTCATTTTATCGCTGTAGTATTTACCCAAAGCCACCATACTTAGCAGCGTAAAGGTTAAAAACAGGGCACGGCGTATGCGTACATCGTACTCGTTGCGCAGGGCATAGGCACCATACTGTTTGTTGCGGTTTTCAAAAATCATATCCAGCATGGGTGTGTTGCGGTAATTGGGTAACATAGGTAATTGTGTTTAGGTTAATAAATTGGTTACACCCTTATAATGCCACGTTTGTGGCATTCCATAAAAACAATTGTCACAGAATTGTCATAAAATGTGTTGCAGGCCAATTGCAACCAGCAGGGGTATTTATACATTTGCCCCACAAACTATGTATATGAAAAAGACCCTTGCCCTGCTAACAGCAACCGTTTTATACCTGGCAACCTTTGCACAGGGTTATTATATAGAGTATACTATTACCGCCGCCGGACAACAACAAGGTGTAAGCGGAAACATGAAAATGTATTATCAGGATGGCAACACCCGCAGCGATGTAGCCATTAACGCCGGACAGTACGGCATGAACATTCAGCTATCTACCCTTACACTTAAAGCCGAACCCGATAATGTGTACATGGTTAACGATAAAGAAAAATCGTACAGCGTAACCACGGTACAGCAAAGTAACGATTGGAAAGACCGCCCGGTTAACGAGTATGAAGTAACCGTGCTGGGTAAAGAGAAAGTAAACGGCTACAACAGCACCCACGTGCTTATTAAAGTAAACGGCCGCACCGAAATGGAAATGTGGACCACCAAAGAAATAAGCGGCTATGCCGATTTTTCGAAAATAAAATCGAAGTACACCGGTAAAGAAAATATGAATAAAGCACTGGCCGATAAAGGTGCCGAAGGTGCACCGGTGCGTATTAAAACATCGCAGGGCGCACAAAGCATGCAAATGGATTTGGTAAAAGCCGAAAAGAAAACCAACCCCACATCGCTATTCAGCGTAAGTGGCTACACTAAAAAAGATGCCTTTGAGGTAATGCCCGGCGGCGATATGATGAAGAACATGCTGGAGCAATATAAAAACATGACACCCGAGCAGCGCGAGGAAATGATAAAACAGCTACAGCAAAAATACAAACACGATTAACCCTTAACCGGTTGTTGTACCAGGGGCAGTGTAAAGTAAAACACGGCCCCTTCGTCTACCCGGCCCTCGGCTTTTACGCTGCCGCCGTGTTTCTCTATTATACGCTTTACCAGCAGCAGGCCCAGGCCAATGCCTTCAAAATCTTTAGCGCCATGCAGGCGCTGAAAGGCACCAAACAAACGCGGGTAACCGGCCATATCAAAACCGGCACCGTTATCGCGCACATAAAAAGTAATATCCTTTTCGGTTTGTGTGTAGCCCACGTTTATTTGCGGCTGTTGTTTTTTAGATGAATACTTAATAGCGTTTGTAAGCAGGTTAACCAGCACCTGCTCTATCATCGATTTATCGGCCACTATATGCGGCAACTGCTTATCGAAGGTAATTTTAGCCTTGTGCGGTGTAGAGAACAACAGGTTATCCCACACATCGTTCACCATAGCCTGCATATCTATGCTTACCAGTGTCAGCTTCTCTTTACCAAAACGCGCCAGTGTAAACAGGTCGTCAATAATATCGCTCATTCGCTTACTGCTCTTCTCTATATAACCAAACAACTCCAGCGCATCGGCACTTAACGAATCCTGATGCTCTGTCTGTATTATATTGGCAAAACCAATTATAGAGCGTAACGGCGCCCGCAAATCGTGCGATACAGAATACGAGAATGCCTCCAGCGCCTGATTGGCCTCCAGCAATTCGGCGGTACGTTTGGCTACGCGTTCTTCAAGCTCGGCATTCAGCCGCATCAACTCCTGTTGTGCATTGCGCTTCTCCTCGCGTTCTCGGGCCTCGGTAAGTGCTCGGTTTATTTTAGGCACCAGTGTAAACAAGCTGCTTTTAACCACATGGTCTACCACACCGGCGCGTATCAGGTCCACGGCTACCTCCTCTCCCAACGTACCCGATACTAATAAAAAAGGAATATCGGGGGCCAGTTGCTGCTTTATTTTAAATGCAGCTTCGCCATTAAAAAACGGCTGGCTATAATCCGATAATATTATATTAGGTTTAAACTCAAGTATTTTTTTTGTGTACTCCTCGGGGGTTTTCACCACTTCTATTACTGCATTCAATCCACCATCGGCAATCTCGCTTTCTATCAGCACTATGTCGGCACGGCTATCTTCATTCAGCAGTATGCGTATTTTTTCTTCGGTCATGTTGCATAAAAATACCCATTTCCGGCTATCGGCTGTGTTTTACTAAACAACATTTACTAACTAATTAACAGTTTATGCACTATGTTTTTAATCCCCCACAAAGGGGAGGGCTCTCTATTCGTTTTTGCGAAACTCAATTCATACATTTGTTGTATAAAACCGCATTACACAAACCAAAAGATATTCTATGAAAAAGTATTACGTATTATTCATGGCTGTTTTTGTATCGTGCTACATATTTGCTAAAGATGTAGATGTTACTTACGCCATGCAGGTAGCCAAAAACTTTTACCTGCAAAATAACCCGGAGGCCGGCAGTGCCACGCTTACACTGGCCTATAAGTGCGAGTCTCCTTTAAACGTAGGTACACCGCTGGATGGCCGCCCCGTTTACTACGTGTTTAACGTAACCGGCGATAAAGGTTTTGTTATCGTATCAGGCGATGACCTGGTAGAACCGGTGCTGGGCTACAACCTTACCGGTAGCTATATAGCTGGTAAAGTAAACCCTGCCGCTACCAAGTGGATGGAGAACTACAAAAACCAGATTTTATACGTTAAGCAAAACGTTACCAAAACCACCGATGTAATTACCCAAAAGTGGGAGAAGTATTACAACAACATTCTGGTAAACGATAACTCATCGCGCGCGGCACAGGCTGTTAACCCGCTGTGCCAAACACAATGGAACCAGGCTCCTTACGAAAACGCACAATGCCCGTACGATAATAACTATGGCGAGCGTACCGTAACCGGTTGCGTGGCTACTGCCATGTCGCAGATTATGAAATTCTGGAACTACCCTACACAGGGTACCGGTTTCCACTCGTACAACGATCAGAACTATGGTAGCCAGTCGGCAAACTTTGGTAGCACTACTTACAACTGGGCCGGTATGACAAACACCCTTAACGGTAACAACAGCAGCGTAGCAACCTTAATGTACCACTGCGGCGTATCGGTAGATATGCACTATGGCGTTGGGCAAACAGGTGGCAGCAGCGCTTATGTGGTGGCAAGTATGTCGCCGGTACAGGCCTGTGCCGAGTACTCGTACAAAACATACTTTGGTTACGACCCTGCTACCTTACAGGGTGTAGTACGCGATAACTACAGCGATGCCAACTGGGTTAACCTGCTGAAAGGCGAAATGGACGCTGGCCGCCCGGTACAATACGCTGGTTTTGGCCAGGGTGGTGGCCACACCTGGGTTTGCGATGGTTACGACAACAACAACTTCTTTCACCAAAACTGGGGCTGGGGTGGCAACAGCGACGGTTTCTTCAGCCTTAACAACCTCGACCCAAGCTCGCTGGGTGCCGGTGGTGGCACCGGTGGCTTTAACAGCGGCCAGCAGGCAGTAATTGGTATTAAACCGCTTAACGGCGGCGGTGGAGGCGGCGGTGGCGGCACCATCAACCAGGGCGGCATACAACTTTATGCGGCTACCACGGTAAGCGCTAACCCATTCCAAACCGGCGGCTCATTTACAGTAAACGCCGATATTGCCAACACCGGCAACACCGATTTCTCCGGCGATTTTGCAGCTGCTATCTTCGATAACAATGGCGTATTTGTTCAGTACATACAGGAGTATACCGGAGAAACAGCACAGGCAGGTTATCACTATCAGGTACCATTTACCGTTAACCCGCTACAACTGGTACCGGGCACTTACTACATAGGCCTTTACTACAAAAACGGCAGCAACAATTATTCACTTATTAATGCAGGCAACTTCTATAACCCGGTTACTATTACAGTTACCGGCCCCTATAACGATATTCAAATGACGGCTAATACAACTACTACACCATCGCCGGTAGTTAAAGGCCAAAGTGTAAGTATTGCAACCGGTATGGGCAATGCTGGTGGCAGCGCTTTCAATGGCTGGCTATCGGCCGATGTATTTACCCTGCAAGGCAACTATGTAGGTAACATCGACGAGTTTCAGGCAACGCTTAACGCGCAGAATAACTATAACGTAACGTTTGTAAATAACAGTGTAAACATTGCCCCTGGCACTTATCTGCTGGCGTTCTTCTCAACTACCGATCAGCAAAATTACACTTTAGTATATGGACAAAACTACCCTAACCCGGTAGAGATTACCATTGTAGAACCAGGCCTTAGCCCCGACCAGTACGAGAACAACAACACCGAAGGTTCGCCTTATACCTTTACACCTTCGTTTAACGGCAACAACGCCAGTGTACAAACCAGTGGCAGCAATATGCACGTAGGTAACGATTACGACTACTACACCATTAACCTGCCCGGCGGCACTAACTATGCCATATCGGCCCGCGTGCAGGATAGCAACAGCAGTGGAAACGGACAAACCTACCCCAACGATGCCCAGTTTCGCTACAAGGTAAACGGCGGTAGCTGGAGCACCACTTACGACGATATATTACCAGGCGCCATAATTGTAAACGGCGGTGGCAGTGTTGAGTTTTTTGTAGCCGACTATTTTCAGGGTACAACCGGCAGCTACCTTTTAGATTTACAGATAACCCGCGGCCAGAACGTTGGTATAAACGATATAACCAAAAACACTATCAGCGTGTTTCCTAACCCAACACACGATAACCTGTTTATAGATGCCGGCGATGTAACCGGTAACTACACACTTAAAATGTTCAACCTGCTGGGCGAACAGGTTAGCGAAAGCAACGGCACCTTCAGCAGCAACTTAATTAAAACCGATGTTTCGGCGCTGGTACCGGGCGTATATACCCTGCAGTTAAAAACCGGCAATGGCATTTCTACTTCTAAATTTATAGTTAAGTAATGAAACCACACCTTATACTGGCACTAACCATTGCGCTTGGCGCAATGGTTAGCTGCAAAACAAAACAGCAGGCTACCGGCACTACCACGGCAACAAACACCGGTACGCCTACTGTAGTTTACAAAACCAAAACCGATTACTCGCAGTTTGTGCCGGTTACCCTATCGGCCGATAAAAGCCAGATTGTAGCGT
>JBJOOW010000087.1:0-2640 GCA_046051095.1 Bacteroidota bacterium
CTCACCTGAAAGTGCAGGGCAATCGCCGGCAAATGCGCTAAGTGTAAGAGCTATGCTGGCAAAAGTTGTGAGAAGCTTATTCATGATAATTTTTTTATCGTATTATGTTTTATACAAGTAATATAATGTGCCGTAAAAGTTCTGTCAAGGCTAAACCTTGAAAAAGTTTTAGCAGAGCCGGTTTTTTACAAACCCCTGCTTTTCAACTACAAGTTGCTGTGTCCGCGGCTCAAAGGTAGGTTTATTCATCTAAAACCCAAATTTTATACAGGTTTTAGCCTGATTTTTATAGCCTTAAAACCCAATGCCGACGCATGTTTGGCCCGTTTTTTTGCGTTGGCACCTACCCTTTATATTGAAATTGCCATTAAAGCCAACAAAATTGATTAAAAGGAGTAGCCTTTAACTAAAAAAGGGGCCGTTAAGCCCCTTTTTTAGTTAACAGTATAAATGCTGTTATAAGCCCAGGTCGTACACCATACGTGCCTGAACACCCTTGGTTTTCTTTAACCACTCTATGGTTTTGTAAATTTCGTACTGCTCGCCCAGTTGTTCCTTCACCATTTGGGCTTTGGCATCGCCAAAGCTTTCGGCAAGTTTTTCCGAGAAAGTTTTTTCCTCCGGATACGCTTTGGTGCGGTATTCTTTCAGGTTGGCTTTTTGTGCTGCGTAGGCAATGGCTTTATCAAGGCCACCAATCTCATCAACCAGGCCATTGGTAATTGCCTGGTTGCCGGTCCACACACGGCCCTGTGCAATGGTTTCAACGTAAGCAGTATCAAACGGCACGCCGTTTACGTCTTTTTTAACCGCGCTACGGCCGGTAGCTACACGCTCTTTAAACTCGCGGTAGGTTTTTTCTACGTTGCGTTGGGCAAAGGCAGCTTCTTCGGCATCCAGTGGTTTGGTTATGCCACCCAGCACGCCGTGTTTGGTAACTTCTACTTCATCAAAGGTAATACCCAGTTTATCGTTAAACATTTTACGGGCGTTTGGCAGCAGACCAAACACGCCGATAGAACCTGTAATAGTGTTCGATTCGGCAAAAATACGGTCGCCGGTGCAGGCTATATAATAACCGCCCGATGCAGCTACATCGCCAAACGATACAATCAATGGTTTTTCTTTTTTAGCCAGTACAAGTTCGCGCCACATTACATCGCTGGCAAGGGCGCTACCGCCCGGGCTGTTAACGCGCAGTACAATGGCTTTCACTTTTTCGTCGGTACGCAGTTTGCGAATCAGCTTAGCATAGGTCTCTCCACCTATCTCGCCATCTTTTCCTTCGCCGTCTACTATATCGCCCTGGGCATATACCACGGCTATTTTGTTTTCGGCAGTCAGGTCATGCTCAAGGGTAGATGCGTATTTTTCAAGTTCAATTACCTCCAGGTCTTTCTTTTTATCTATAGCTACTTTCTCTTTCAGTTTATCAAGTACCTGATCGTAATAAAGCGCACCATCTATCAGTTTTAGTTCAACCGATTTTTGTGGCGACTCTGCCAGCAGGTTGTTTACTATGGTATTAACCTCGGCGGTGTCAATTTTTCTTTCGCTGCCAATGCTGGTAATAAACTGGCGGTAAATATCGCCGTATATGTGCAGCAGCTGCTGGCGGTTAGGCTCGCTCATGTTGTCGCGTACAAAAGGCTCAATGGCACTTTTAAATGCACCGCAGTGAAAATCCTGTACTTCTATACCCAGTTTTTCAAACAGGCCTTTATAGTACATAATTTCGCGGCCAAAGCCTTTCAGTTCCATACCACCGTTAGGGTTCAGGTAAATCTGGTCGGCAGCAGTAGCCAGGTAGTACGATTTTTGATTTAGTACTTCGCCGTAGGCATACACAAATTTCTTGCTTTTCTTAAAGTCTATCAGTGCCTGGCGTATTACATCAAGGGTGGCAAGCCCGTTATCGTTCAGGCCCAGCTCTATATAAATACCTTTAATGTTGTCGTCGGTTTTAGCTTTGGCTATACATTCCTTTATTTCGGTAAGGCCAATGGCTTTTTTGCTTAGTTTGGGGTTAAACACGCTAACACCTGCAAACGGGTTGTCGCTGCTTTGCTCAGGTATCTGGTAGTTTAAATCAAGCTTTAATATAGAGTTTGCGGCTACGGTGGCTTTGGTTTCTTTACCAGCCGATGCGGCCATGCCTATTAGAATAAATATGCCTAATACCATAAACAGCGCTAAGCCTACTATGGTCGCCAGCACAAATTTCAAAAACTGTTTCATGATGAATGTTTGTTTTTGGGGTTTGACGTTTACTTGCTATCGAAATTTTAAATGGAGAGCAATAATAATACTTTTGGCCATCTGATATGACGGTGGTGTATTTATTACTGGGCTCAAATGAAAACAACAGGCAGCACAATTTAGAGCAGGCCCTGAGGCTGATAGCGTTAAAGGGTTGTGAAATTTTAAACCTCTCGGGCTTATACGAAACAGAGGCCTGGGGGCTTAAAGAACAACAGGCCTTTATTAATCAGGCAGTAGCGGTACAAACCACCTTGCCGCCACTGCAATTATTAAGTACTTTAAAGAGTATAGAAAAAGAGGTAGGCCGTGTAGAAACTGTAAAGTGGGGCCCACGGGTAATTGATATAGATATACTTTTTTACGGCACTGCGATTATTA
>JBJOOW010000088.1:0-2826 GCA_046051095.1 Bacteroidota bacterium
ATGAGTCTTTACCACCGCTCCAGCAGAAAATGGCTTTAGGTTTTGGCATGCAACTACAAGTTTAATTAAATATGGTATTAGCGGTTAAATAAACTACCTTTCGTTAAAAATAGGATAATGAAAAATGTATTTCTCTACTCGGCTATTGTTGCCAATATACTAACCAACGTAGGCTTTAACTTTTCGGCTATTTACGATAAAGAGCCTACCAAGAAATGGGGCTTTCTGGCGCTGGGGCTGGTATTTGGTTTAATCAACTCGGTGTTGTTTACCGAGTGCCTTAAGTATATAACATTGGCTACGGCAAGTGCCATATTTTTTTCGCTGACCATTGTAGGTTTATTTTTGGTAAGCCACTTTTACTTTAACGAACCGGTAACTACCATGCGTGTAGCCGGTATATTTGTAATAACGGCTGGTGTTATTATGGTTTCGCTGTAGTTTCGGCTTTGTACCAGTTAACGGTGCGGTTTATTCCCTCCTGGTAGCTAACCAGTTGCCGGTAGCCTATTTCGCGTTGGGCCTTGGTCGATGAAAAATGAAGGTGGTGTGTACTGGTGTTTACAATATAAGTACTTATTAAAGGCATTTTGCTGCGCAGAAAAAGAAAGTGTACTAAATCAATTAAAAAAGCTACCGGCATAAACAATGCCGATGGCACACTGGTAAGTTTGGCTGTAATACCCAGTGCAGCAGCAAAGCGGTTTTGTAAATCTTTCAAATCAATATAAGGTGGTTCATAGTCGGCAATAATATAGGTGTTGCCTGCCGCAGCCGGGTGAGTACCGGCACACAATAAACCATACGCCAGATTCTCGGCATACACATAACCCAGGTGTGTATCGCCTTTGTTTACATAGCCCATTAGTTTTTGTTGCGATAGCCGGTCGAGCATTTCTTTACTGGTAAGTCTGTCGCTAGGGCCGTAAATATTAAAGCCGGGGCGGATGATAACAGTCTGTAGTTTGCCGGCGTATTCGTGAATCAATTCTTCACACTTAACTTTAGACGCTATGTAGGGCCGCGTAAAGAAACCTGGTTTTAGCAGGGGAGTACTTTCATCGGCATTATGGTAATTATTAAAGCCATGCACTACCAGCGAGCTCATAAACACAAAGCGCTTTACCTTGCTTTTTACAGCTTCATCCAGCATATGTTTTGTTCCATCGTAGTTTACCTTAAACACCTGGCTGCCCCATGCCATAGAGGGTAAGGCTGCCAGATGGTATACTACATCCACCTCTTTCAGTTTACCATCCAGCATAGCGGGGTTGGTTATATCGGCGTATACAACGTTACAGGGTATGCCCTGCAGGTTTACCAGACTGGTGCCGGGTAAAACCATAGCTGTTACAGTGTGGCCGTTTTGCGTAAGCTGTTTGCAAAGGTTGCTGCCTATAAAACCGTTGGCGCCGGTTACCAGTGCGTGCATATATTAAAATAGTTTTTGGGGTAGCAGGTGGTGCCAGTGAAGCGAAAACAGATCGAGAAAAATATTCATTACGTAATGTATAACCATTACATACCAGATAGTGCCATAGCGGAATGTTACATAGCCAAACACCGGCCCGAAGGCAGCCGCAGCCAGTATTTCAGATGATGGCTTACCAATATGAAACAACGTAGTGAGTATGGTTTGTAACAGCACAATAACTATCAGTTCGCGGGTGGTAGCGTTATCGCTTTTTAAGCCAAACTGTAAATAGCCGCGGTAAAATATTTCGTAGGCTATAAAGTAAAACATATAGGCTAACTGGTAGGTGATAAATACTGCCCAACTGGTGCCAATTAGTTTGCTTAGCGGATACTCGGCAGCTATGGGCGCCTCTTGCGATGAGAAATAGGTAGAGGCTATTACCAGCGGATATACAATGGCACAAACCAGTATGGCCTCGCGGCTGTAAATGGCTTTAAGGCCCAGGTTGGTAAAGTTTTCTTTAAGGTAATATTTGGTAATGGTTAAAGGCACCAGCCAGAACATGATAACCGTTACCGCAAACTGATAGATGTATTGCCACAAATCAAGCCAGGGGCCGGTTTCACCAAACAACCAGTGAAATACTACCAGGTCTTTAGACATGGGGCCTTTGTTAGTGTAACACAGGGCTACGAACCAGTAAATAATTGTAATTAGTACAGAAGAAATAAGTACAATAGTTCTTCTTTTCTGCAGAGATGTGTAGGTTTGTTGCACGCCCTAAATGTAAAGCAATTTCCCGCCTAAATGACAAGAGAAGAATATATAAAAATGATGGCTGTGTTATCGGCCGGTAGTTTTTTGCCAGGTAAACTATTTGCAGCGCCAGTGCCTGCTGCTTTAAACCGTAACGATTTTGGAAAAGACTTTGTGTGGGGTGTTGCAACGGCATCGTACCAGATAGAGGGAGCGTGGGATGAAGATGGTAAAGGCGAAAGCAACTGGGATTACTTTACGCATCACCATAAGCGAAAAATTAAAACCCATGAGAATGGCGACGTTGCCGATGATTTTTACCACCGGTATAACGAGGATATAGAATTAATGCACCGCATGAATATACCGGCCTACCGGTTCTCTACCTCGTGGGCGCGTATACTGCCACAGGGTACCGGTGCTGTAAACGAAAAAGGAGTAGATTTTTACAACCGGGTGATAGATAAATGCCTGAAAGAAAATATTGAACCCTGGCTTACCTGTTACCACTGGGATTCGCCGCAGGCACTGGATGCCAAAGGTGGCTGGACCAACCGCGATTCGCTGAAATGGTTTGAGGAGTATGTTGATGTAATTACCCGCAGGTTTGGCGATAGGGTTAAAAACTGGATGGTGATTAATGAGCCGCTATC
>JBJOOW010000089.1:0-2903 GCA_046051095.1 Bacteroidota bacterium
ATACCGATCAGGGTAAGGCAGACATATACCGCTACTTTAACGATAGCCGGGTTATATCGCCATTGCTGTTTAGTAACCCTAAGGCGTGGTTTAGTATAATGACCGGTGTGGGTATAGACGAGCCTTCTGTTTTTCAGTATCTGGTGCATACGCATTATTTCAGCCACCCCGGGCACGATATTGTAACCAACAATACCTTTGTAATACGGGTTAATGTGCTGCTCAATTATTTATCGGCTACCAATATTTATATCAATACATTGTTGCTTAACTGGGCGGCATTTTTATCGTTAACGCTGTTGTTTAAAGCCCTGCGCACATACTTTAGAGATTTCGAGGCTGTATTATATCTGCCGCTGTACCTTCTGCCGGCAGTAGTTTTCTGGGGTTCGGGCCTGCTAAAAGAAGCGTTATTGTTTGCCTGCATAGGCTCTGCATTATTACCCTTTATTACCGAAAAGGCAGAAGCTAAACATTGGCTAACCGGGGCGCTGGCTATGCTGCTTATGCTTTATATTAAGTTACAGGTAGGGGTTATATTGCTGTTGGGTGCATTGGTGTTTACACTGTTTAAGCAACAAAAAATAAATATTTGGGTAAGGGTGGCAGCTATGGTACTTATACTAGTAGGCTTGCTTGTGTTGTGGGGTGATAATACCGCGCAACTGCTAATAGGTAAGCGGAATGAGTTTGCCGAGCTGGCCCGGCTTGAAAATGCAGGCAGTTACCTGAAGATTGCTATTTATAACCCTACCCTTAAAAATGTGTTGCGCCTGTTGCCCGAGGCACTGCAGAACAGTTTGCTAAGGCCATATCTGTGGGAGGGGGGCAAGTTGTTTCAACTGGTATTTGCGGTAGAGAATACATTGTTTTTGCTGCTGCTGGCGGGGTTATTGTTTTTTTACAAAAAGCCAACAGGTTACAAGCTGCAGCTTTGCCTGTGTTTTCTTTTTATAGCCATTGCCAATTACATTATAATAGGTATTACAGTGCCTGTGCTGGGTGCCATTGTACATTACCGTGTAATAGCCACACCATTTTTACTGTTGGCGGTATTGCTGGCTGTAGACGTAGAGAAACTGAAAAAAGCGCTGTTCCCACGTTTCTAAAGTCTTTGGTCTATCGTCTTCAGTCTCCTATCTATTTATATATTTGCGCCCTCTAAAAATAAACTATGGGTTTACAATGTGGTATAGTTGGTCTGCCAAACGTAGGTAAGTCAACACTGTTTAATGCACTTTCATCGGCCAAGGCACAGGCGGCAAATTTTCCGTTTTGTACTATCGACCCTAACGTGGGCGTAGTTACCGTGCCCGATAGCCGCCTTAATAAACTGGAAGAATTGGTACAGCCGCAAAAGGTGGTGCCTACTGTAATAGAATTTGTAGATATAGCCGGCCTTGTGAAAGGTGCCAGCAAAGGCGAGGGCCTGGGTAACCAGTTTCTTGGTAATATACGTACCGTAGATGCCATTATACATGTGGTTCGTTGTTTTGAAAACGACAACATTATACACGTAGACGGCAGTGTAAACCCGGTGCGCGATAAAGAAATTATAGATACCGAGCTGCAGCTTAAAGATCTGGAGAGTGTAGATAAGAAACTGGAGAAACAACGCCGCGCAGCTAAAACCGGCGATAAGGAAGCACAGAAATGTATGGAAGTACTGGAGGCTTACAAAAAGCACCTGGAGAGCGGCCAAAGCATACGTACCTTACCTGTAAGCGAAGAAGATAAAAAGTATGCCGAGGACCTGCAACTGCTAACCGGCAAGCCGGTAATTTACTGCTGTAACGTAGATGAAGGCAGCGTTGTGAACGGCAATAAATATGTAGAAGAAGTACGCAAGGCTGTAGTAAGCGAAAATGCTGAAGTGGTGGTAATATCTGCGGCTATAGAATCGGAGATTGCGGTGCTGGAAAGTGCAGAAGACCGCGATGCTTTCTTGTCGGACCTTGGCCTTACAGAGAGCGGCCTTAACCGTTTGATACGTGCGGCGTACAGCCTGCTTAACCTGCAAACCTACTTTACTGCCGGCGTAAAAGAAGTACGCGCCTGGACCATACACAAAGGCGACAAAGCCCCGCAGGCTGCCGGTGTAATACACACCGATTTTGAGAAAGGATTTATCCGCGCACAGGTAATGAGCTACAACGATTTTGTTACCTATAAAAGCGAAGCTGCCTGCCGCGATGCCGGTAAGCTACGCAGCGAGGGCAAAGAGTACATAGTGCAGGATGGCGACATTATGCACTTTCTGTTTAACGTGTAATGCTATCTGCCTGTAAATGGTAGTAGCATTGCTTTATTTATATTGACAATGAAACTTACTATTACAGGCTATTCAACAGCCTTATTTTCTACCTGGTATTTTATAGATGAACTGGCTTTGCTGTTCGATTGCGGCGATGGCGTTACTGCCGGCCTTATGCAAAAGGCCCGTAAGGTTAGCAACGTATTTATATCGCATGCCGACCGCGACCACCTTACAGGTTTGTTACAGTTTAATCAGCTCAATGCCCGCCCCGGCGCTCCGGTTATTCATTACCCTGCCGATTCGGGTTCGTTTCCGGCACTGGCGCAGTTTGCCGGTAAATTCGACCCGCATGTGTCAGGTACAGTTTGGGTACCGGTAAAAGCAGGCGACCATGTGCATATAAAAGATGATTACTACGTAGAGTGTTTTCGCAACAACCATGTTAATGCGGCACCCGGTGTAAACAAAAGCCTTAGCTATATAGTGTACCAGCTTAAAACCAAATTAAAGCCAGAGTATGCCGGCATGGCGGGTAAAGAGGTGAAGGAGCTGATAGATAAAGTAGGTAAGGAGCAGCTTACTGAACAACTACGTACTAACATACTGGCCTTTTCGGGCGATACACCGGTGCACGATATTGAGCGGT
>JBJOOW010000090.1:0-4150 GCA_046051095.1 Bacteroidota bacterium
CCGCTCAACACAGTAGTGTTGGCTGCGATGTTACGTTGGCTGGTGCTGGTTTCGTTACCGGCAAAGCCGCCATAGTAGCGTACATACTTACCTTTTATTAAAAAGGTAGCATTACGGTCGTTAACGTTAGTTGGATAGTAAACACCTTTGGCCACCCATACCTCCTGTACCGGTACTACCGAATTGGCAATTACATTAAGTGCCTCCTGCACGGTACGGAAAGCCGAACCCCAGCTGGTGCCATCGCCACCGGCTAGTGCATTCTGGTCTACATATATACGGCCATTGGTATTATATGGCACATATGCTCCGTTACCAAACTCAATAGCACCGCGGTCAATTGTGTTATCCAGTTTACGTGCTCCACCCAGGTAATCTTCTGTTTGGCTTATTGGCAGGTTACCATAGCTTAGGTAATAATTATCGCCGCTATTAATTACCGGCGATACATTGGTTGGGTAATAATTGTTGGTACTATCCAGCTGCGGGTTGTAGCCGTTATTGCCATCGTATATCATAAATCCTTCACCAACGTTTACGGCGCCGGCTTCCTGCGTAGTACAGCTGGGTTGCAGGCAGATTGGTATTATATCTTTAGGTCCTTGCGTTATGTTAGGAAACTGCTGCAGAGTAGTATAGTAAAGGTTTGTTATACCGGTATAATCCAGATAATTGTTACCCGCTGCCGTTCTTAATGTGGGGGGCAGGCTGGCAAGGGTAGCATTATAAATATCGGCACCGCCATTAGGCCTTAGCGAATCAGTATTTGCCCACAGCACACAATTAGCCACTTTTGTTTCGCTGCCATATACGCTGGCAATACACTCGCCGTTAGAACCCGGCGAGCTGTTACTTACAAATGTAGAATTGATAATCTGCGTTCCGGCGTTGGTTGAGTTCATAATGCAGCTAAACGCCCCTTTGGCAGAGTTGTGATGAAACAAACTGCTTTGTATAATACAGGCATTATAAAAATCGAACGAAAGGGCCCCAGCCGAAAATCCGGCCCTGTTATTACTAAAAGTACCACGGCTAAACCACAAATTGCTATGCGAAGCTGATACAGCACCGCCATTACCCTGTGCATAGTTGTTATCAAACGTACAATCATATAATAGCGTAAAGCCAGAGTTATTCATAGCCGTTTGCTGTGTACGTTTGCGGGCTATACGGCCAGCTCTGTCGGCGTCGGCCTGGCTTGTTATGTTATTAGAAATGTAAAGCGCCAGTTGGGTTATCAGCCCCGTTTCGCTACCCCATTTATTCCATGCGTTTGCAATAGTATCGGCTACGTATTGAAATTGCGGATCGTTAAACAAATGCGAATAGGCACTTAACCCGTTTGCTGCAACACCTACACCAGTTAATAGTGATTTGTAAGGTGGTTCTTCTACTAAATGTATGTTGCGTATATTTTTCATATACAATGTGTTTAATGCTTTATTAGCAAGTGCATCAACCACACCTCCATTTACTGCAACCCCAGCCTGTTCTGGAAAAGTAACTGATATAATCGCCCCGCCATGGCCGCTGGTAATATTTTGAGTAAATAAACTGCTACTAATATTGTTTTGGCTATTAAGCTCAAGTATTGCGCCACCGCCAGTGCGGGAGTAATTGGCGGCAAAAGTACAATTGCCGAAAAAGGAGGCGCTGGAATCAGTAGCCAGTGCACCACCATAACCGCGGGCATAATTGCCCACAAAAGAGCAGCCTAATACACTAAGTTTACAGGTAGAAAGATACATACCACCACCGGCATCGGTATGCATTTGGTTTGCAAAGTTATTGCGTGGTATAATGTAATTATCAATGTCTTCATCCAGCCCGGGCGATCCGTTAAAATCGGTATTGGTATAAGCAAAGCCACCGGTAATAGTAACACCGCTCAGCACACAGCTATTTGGTATATTTACGTGGTAGGCACTAACTACATTGTATACATTATCCTGTAATCCCGGGTCTATATTAAAAGAATCGATAGGCGGGTAGCTTATCGACGATGGCCCGTAAGCCGATACTGATTGCGATTGGCCTATATCGCCGCTTAAAAACGTGCGGTTGGTAGACAGGTGCTGGTTTTGACTGAGTGCTGTTTCGGTACCGGCAAAGCCACCGTATATTTCCAGGTAGTTTTTCAATTCAAATGTAGCGAAGCGGTTTTGCCCTGAAGTGGGCTTATACACACCACCTGCAACCCATACCTGTATATGGTTATTAGCCGAAGGTTGTGGCCCAAAAGTAAGCGCATCACTTAGCTCCCGATAAGCTGTAGCCCAACTGGTACCATCGCAGGTAATACATGGGCTGTTTCGGTTTACATATACCACTGTAGTAGTAAACGCCATTAAATGGCTGTTACCTAAGAGTAACAGCATAACCATACACGCAGCAAAATGCTTAACACTACCTGCTAATAGTTTTGGCTGCAAAAAAATGGGGAGTAGCTTTTTCATTTACAGAATTAATAGGGGTGAAAATTTGCGGGCTAAACTATAACAGGCAGTAGGCTGTATGTGTCCAAATTTCTTTCAATTATCGAACCGCTAACGGTGGGGTATTTTGAAAAACAGTTCCTCTTAAACGCCAAAACAAGAACACAAAACACTGTATTTTAGCCAATTAGTAAAAGCAAAAACTGTTTTATATTTTGCGATTTTAGTAATAGTAAAATGGGAAAACGCGACACACTAAAATCGGTAATTGCTACCCTTTCGGCCAGCGAGAAAAGGTACTTAAAACTGATGGGCCAGGTACAGCCCGGCGATAAAAGCTATCTACAGCTATTTGATGCTATTGATAAACATGGCGACAGCAATGCAAGAAAAATAAATGCGAAGCTGAATTTTTCGGATAAGCAGCTGGCAGATAATAAACGCTACCTGATACAGGCTATTTATAAAGCCCTGCGCACTATTGAAGAGCCCGAATGGAAAGTGCCCGAGCTACTTAAATCTGTAATAGATATTAACAACCTGAACGAACGGGGGCTATATGATGTATCGCTGGCCTTGATTGAAAAAACAATGGAACAGGCTAACCATTTTGAAAAGTATACAGTAATAATAGCGCTGCTCAATTCAAAAGTTACTGCCTTAATAGGCCTGGGCAGAATAAATGAATTGGAACAGGTAAGTATAGATTTGAAAAACGTAAGCAATACAAACAACGAGTTTATGCAATTTGTGGCTGTAGGCAGAGCCATACAAATGCACTGTGCTGCTGCAACTGACACCAGCAAGCAACAGGTGCAACAGTTGCTAAAGCACCCTTTAATGCAAAAAAGCCCGTCAGATTTTTCCTGCACAAGATCTGCCAGCTACTGGTTTAATAACTACCAGCAGGCATACTACCTGTTGGGCGAACAGGATAAACTGGTAGAAACAACCCGCAACATGGTAGATTATTATCAAAAGCATCCACGCTATATAGATATAGATGCCGCCTCTGTAATACTAAGCCAGATAACTCTATCGCAGGTAGAAATAATTGGTAAAAATTACGATGCCGCATTAAAACTATTACAGGGGCTGATGTCATATATCAATAACCCGCCTAAATATTTAAGCCCGATTAGTTACTCGGAGGTGCGCTTTTTTATACTGCACACCCATGCGCATTTGCTATTGGTTACCGGTAAGTATAAAGAGGCTTATCAGGTAAATCTGGAGATATACCAAACAATGAGCGACCGTAAACTTCACGAGCGTTACAACATTGTACACAACATTGCGCTTACGCTGCTACACCTTGGCAAAACCCAGGAGGCATATGAAAAGCTGGAAGAGCTATTGCAAATGGGCGACGATATACGCTCCGACCTGCAAATGTCGGTTAGGCCTGCCATCATACTGGCACAGCTGGATATGAAAAACTACCAGGTAGTGCCTTACCTTATCAAATCGGCCAAAGCCTGGTTAAAGCGAAAAAAAATATCCAACAAAGAGTTAAGTGATTTTTTTCATTATACCTACGCTATTGCTAAAGCAGCGCCACTACAACGCCACGAAGCCTGGGACCGTTTTTTAGAAGCCTTAAAGAATGGTGAGATGAAAAACCTGAATGAATCTCTATATACTTTAGAGGAATGGTTAATTTCTAAAAAAAGAACCTGATAGATTGAAACAGATATAAGCTATTCAAATAGCAT
>JBJOOW010000091.1:0-5509 GCA_046051095.1 Bacteroidota bacterium
TGCAACTAACCAATGGCCAGCAGCGGGCTGTGCGAAAATTTGTAAAACAGTAAAAACCACCGCAGGGTACTGCCAGGCTATAACTCGGCTTACGAGATACTGCGCGGACATAAGCTTAGGCACCTGTATATATTTTATCCGGATAGAGTCTGAGAAGCGATCAAAAAACAATAAATTGTTTATTGTAAAATAGTATATATGAAAAACATACTTTTTATTATTACTCTATTAATGTATGGGTTACAAGTTCGTGGGCAGTCATCTTCATTATTCATAGATAGCCTAAAAATCTCTCCAAATATTCCTGAAATTGACGATACAATTCAATTTGTAGCGTACACACGCCATGCCACTACTGGAAGTGGTAAATATGATAGAAAAGTATTTATCACGGATACAACCATCAATATCTATTCTTGTTGGACACGTGGCCCCTTTCAATCAGTTGAGTATGTAAATGATACTTTTAAACTCAACCCAATGCCTATTGGTAATTATAGAATTCGCTTTCTTTACAAGTCTTTGCTACCTTGGGAGTTGGATTCAATTGAGCCATGTTTAACCAATCCTTATTACGATTCTGCATTTCTCGCTTTTACTGTTTATGCTCCTAATGCAATCAATAATCTGGATGATGAAAAAGTGATAGGATTATATCCTAATCCCGCATACAATTCGTTGTATATCCATTTATTAGAAAGCCCGGCTGAAAGTGTTTATTATGATATAACTAATCCTCATGGTCAAATTTTATCTCAAAGCGTTATAACTGGCTGTAACTTTACAATAGATGTAAGCACCCTGCCACCGGGCCTGTATTTTTTACAACTAACCAATGGCCGCCAGCGGTCGATACGTAAATTTGTAAAGCAGTAAAAAACACCGCAGGGTACTGCATGGCTATAACTCGGCATATGAGATACCGCACGGACACAAAATTTATTAATTTATAAAGATGCTTTTAAAGACGGGTCGTAATATTTTAGTATTTCTTTTGTTGCCTGCACTATTAATGCAATGCACAAAAGATAGGGCGACTGCTATTATTAATCCGCCACCCTTTGGTTGTTCAGAAACTGATTCCTTTTTAGTTGCGTTTAACGACAGCTTATATTTTTTTCCGCCGCCACCACCAGTTGGGTGGCAGCTATTGTTTACCCGGCGCTATCAATATTATTACCCTTCATTTTCACCCACTAATCCTTACCAGTTTGTATATATCCGTCAGGAAATGGAACGTTCAGTTTACACATGCCAGGTACGTGTTTTTGATATATGCACGGGTGTGGACAAACTTATAAGTAGTAATGCCTATTTAGGTACAAAACCCAAATGGTCATCGAAAGGATGGATAGTATATACAGGCGATGATGGAGACCTTTGGAAAGTGAAGGACAATGGCACTAACCTTACTAAACTTACGTTTGGCCCAAATTTTAACTACGAAGCAATATGGAATCCAGAAGGAACCTTGATATTATTTAAACAAAGAACTTCCAACTCAACATATACTATGATATCTAATAGCGAAGGTTTTATTCAAGACACGATCCCGGAATTTGTTGGAGCTTTAAATTGGTCTTGGGGGCAAAATAACAGAGTTAGCACACCTACGCCAAACCCACAAGGCGGATATGGAATAGGATTTTTTGATATAAATAGTATATCATACCATCATATAAAACCAATAGATATATCGGGCAGTAATGGTTATTGGAATACAAATTGCCCCCTTATTCATAGTACACAATGGATAAAAAGTGGTAGCGAGATTATTTATGGCAGCATCTGTTTCATATCTATTACCGATACGGCAAACATGCAAACCCGGGTTATACGTCAGGGAGCGCAGAACGCTGTTTTTGATTATATGAGTGTATCGGCAGACGAACAAAAAATTGCAATAGCGCGTACAGACCAAAGTTTAAGCGATAGTACTGGTACCAACGGACTTTTGAATTGTGCATATAATATCTACATAATGAATCGTGACGGCAGCGACTTAAGGCGGGTGGCGTTTCCGGAATGAGTGTGCTACGAAATGACACCAACAGTGCGTGGTTAAAAAGTTTGTAAAGCAGCAAAAAAACACCGCAGGGTACTGCCCCCGTGCTGGTACATAGCACTACACTTACCGGCTGTTAAATCCCCTCACGGAGAGGGGAAAGCAAAATTTTGCTCCGAAAATTTTGCCGGGGTGTGTTGTATTCGGCTGCCTGCCCCCCTTCTGCCAACCTGTACCCCAAATACAATACCCTGCACCACAACCACTTACATAGCACATTGTATATATACATATACGTGTGCACAGCAACGTGCATAAACACCCTAACAATGTGCAGGCTGTGTAGCATAATATTACCATATTTAAAGTATGAACTATACACAATACCTGCACGCCGCGTTAACCAACAACGCTGAAAACATTTCGGTACTGGCTCACCTAAGCCCGGTAAGGCTGGAGCATAAACTGCAACTGGTAAAAAAACAAATGGGTAGTGCCCGCCGGTTCGACCAGGCCGATGCGCTTGAACTGCTTAAACTGTGGGAAGATCAGATACTACAGGCCGCCGAACTAAAAACACAACTGGGTATAGAAAACAACGATACATCGGATATAGTAATGGAACTACCCGAACTGGCCGCGCTGGAGATGATAGAAAAACGCCAGGAGCTGCTACGCAGCAAACTGCTTAAAAACGAAAACGTACAGCTATAAGCGGTACACTAATTATACTTACACCAAAGGCCGGACCAACATCCGGCCTTTGGCATTATATATACCTACCGGTTAACAAACCGGCCGCTATGTAACATAAGTTACCAAACAGGTTAATTGCGCCCCTTAACTTTGCATTGTATTTAAACCCCTATACAATGTCAACAACACAATTATTAATTACAGCAGCCATAGGCCTTGCCGGTGGCATATTAAGCGGCTTGCTGGGCCTTGGTGGCGCTATTGTTATAATACCGGCACTTGTTTTTATACTTGGCTTTAGCCAGCAAATGGCGCAGGGCACTACACTGGTAATGATGGTACTACCCGTAGGCGCACTGGCAGCCTGGCAATACTACCAGCAGGGCTTTGTAGATATTAAAACCGCGCTGGCACTGGCGGTTACCTTTTTTGTAGGTGGTTATTTCGGTGCACGCTTTGCTACTTACATACCGCAGGATATTCTTAAAAAAGTGTTTGCCATAGTACTGGTGTTAATAGCTATTAAAATATGGACCGGTGGTAAATAACCCCTGCCTTATGCAACAAATGTTCCCAAGCAAACAAATTCAGCAACCAATATTTGCATTATAAAATAAGAAACCATGAACGTAGAACAGATTTATACCGGATGTTTAGCGCACGGCGCATACTATATAGAAAGTAACGGCGAGGCTGCTATTATAGACCCCCTGCGCGAAGTACAACCGTATATTACCAAAGCCGAAAAACGCGGCGCTAAAATCAAATACATTTTCGAAACACACTTCCATGCCGATTTCGTATCGGGGCATATAGACCTGGCAAAGAAAACCGGCGCGCAGATAGTGTACGGACCTACCGCACTTAAAGTAGGTTTCGATGCGCTGATAGCTACCGATGGCCAGCAGTTTAAACTGGGCAATGCCACCATTAAACTGGTACATACCCCCGGCCACACTATGGAAAGCAGCTGCTACCTGCTTACCGACGAAACAGGTAAAGACACCGCCCTGTTTACCGGCGACACATTATTTATTGGCGATGTAGGCCGCCCCGATTTGGCACAGCATGTAATTGCCGACCTTACACAAGAGAAACTGGCGGCCCATCTGTACGAATCGCTGCAAAACAAAATACTGCCGCTTAACGATGATATTATAATATACCCGGCACACGGCGCCGGTAGTGCCTGTGGCAAAAACCTTAGTAAAGAAACCTACGATACACTGGGCAACCAAAAGAAAACAAACTACGCCCTGCGCCCCGGCTTAGGTAAACAGCAATTTATTGCCGAGTTACTAAAAGGCCTTACGCCCCCTCCGGGCTATTTCCCAAAAAATGTGTTGATGAATATAAACGGGTACGATAGTATAGATGAAGTAATACAGCGCGGCAACAAAGCACTAACCCCTACCGAATTTGAAGTAGTGGCCAACGAAACCGATGCACTGGTGCTGGATACGCGTAGCGCTCAAACCTTTGCCAAAGGGTTTATACCGGGCTCGGTAAATATTGGTATAGATGGTGGCTTTGCCGTATGGGTAGGCACATTGGTAAGCGATATTAAACAAAGCCTGCTGATAGTTGCCGAACCGGGCCGCGAAGAAGAAGTAGCCATCAGGCTGGCGCGCGTAGGGTACGATAACATAGCAGGCTATCTGGATGGTGGCTTTGCCGCCTGGGTTAAAGCCGGTAAAGATATAGATACCATTACCACGGTTAGCACCGAAGAGTTTGCAAAGGCAAAAGAGAACAACACCGGCATTAACATACTGGATGTACGCAAAAAAAGCGAGTACGACTCGGAGCATATAGTTGGCGCAACCAACGCACCGCTTGATTATATAAACGACAGTATGGCGGCGGTAGACAAAAACAAAACCTATTACGTGCATTGTGCCGGTGGTTACCGCTCTATGATATTTGCATCGATACTTAAAGCACGCGGTTATAACAACCTGATTGATGTAGACGGCGGTTTCAAATCGATTAAAGAATCGGGCATGTTTACCATTACCGATTATGTATGCCCAACCACCATGTTATAGTATGAAATACGTGGTAAAATATAAACTGGTAATAGCAGGTGCTGCAATTGGTGCATTGTGTGGTTATGCATATTACAGCTTTGTGGGTTGCGCCAGCGGCACCTGCCCTATTACTTCTAACCCGTTTATAAGCACAGCCTACGGCGCATTTACCGGTGGGCTTATGCTAAGCAGCTTTCAAAAAAACTAAACATAAAATCAATAACTTTAAAAAATAAGAATTATGAGCAAACTAACAGTAGTAGATGTAAGAACACCCGGCGAATTTATGGGCGGACATGTAGCAGGCAGCATCAACATTCCTTTACAGGAAATACAGGAACGTCTGGATGAGATTAAAGCACTGCCGCAACCAATTGTATTGTGCTGTGCCAGCGGTAACCGTAGCGGGCAGGCAACTTATTTTCTTAAACAGCAGGGTATCGACTGTAGCAATGGCGGTAGCTGGCTGGAAGTAAACAGTAAAAACTAATATGGAGCAGAAAGATGAGTTAGAGTGCTGCAAAAGCACCTGCGATTTACCCCTTAACGCAACCTTTTGGGATAGCCAGTATAAAAACAACGATACCGGTTGGGACCTGAACGGCGTATCGCCGCCTATTAAACAGTATGTAGATACGCTTACCAATAAGGCTATGCGCATACTTATACCGGGCTGTGGCAACGCGTACGAGGCTGAGTATTTATTGCAACAGGGCTTTACCAACGTTACGATAATAGATATTGCCGAAACCGTAGTAAACCGGTTGAAAGAAAAATT
>JBJOOW010000092.1:0-2724 GCA_046051095.1 Bacteroidota bacterium
TATCATCGTCGATACTATTTACAGTTTGTCTTACTATTAGCAGCAGCAAAGCCCATACAATAAAAATATACATAAACAACACCGGCACACCGGCTATCAATACCGGCTTGCTTACAAGCGACAACAAGGGAAAGTTTAACAACACTAACCCCAATAGTGTTACTGATGCCAAACGCAAAGCGGGCCTTGTGTCTTTTTTCATATTAGTTATACGGTTTCAGTATACTCGCCCTTTGCGGCAAACCAACCAAACAAGGTAAAGCCAAGTGCGCAGGGAATAAAAATCAGCAATACTATTATCCAAAAAAGATAATTCTCCTGCGTGCCTTTTCCTTGCGTATCCAATTCAGTAAAGGCATATAACGGCATACCAATTACCAGCAACACACCTAATAGCATTACTACTACTCCTGTTATTTTCTTTAATGCATTCATCGTATCTGTTTTAAAGTTATAGAAATTATTACAGTGCTACACAAATTAGTCGTTGGCTTCTTTAGCAGGCTTGTTCGATATAAATAATATACCTATTACTACGCATACACCAGCAACAACTATCGGGTACCATAATCCGGCCAGTACGTCGCCCGATGGATTTTCGGCTGTTTTAGATGCCTCCAGAATACGTGTAGCCAGAAAAGGTAATAACCCGCCAAAAACTCCATTGCCTATATGGTACGGTAACGACATTGACGTATAGCGAATACGAGTTGGGAACATTTCTACTAAAAATGCTGCAATAGGGCCATATACCATTGTTACAAATAATACCTGTATGGCTACCAGAAAAATAAGCCATGCAAAAGCCGCGGAAGGAATGCGCACCTCTTTTTTAATTTCTGGTTTTGCACTTTCAGTTGCGTGTAACTGTTCTTTCTTATCCTCTTTATACTGGGTTCCATCGGTAAAAAATTTGAGTGTAGTGGTTACCAGTACCGAATCGCCATTTACAACCTTAACAAGGCTGTTTACTGTGGTACGTTCTGTAATTTCTGTTTTGGCTTTAAGGTTTCCAACCTGGTACATACTACTATAAATAGGGCGATAGAGTAATACACCCAATAACATACCTGCCATCATAATATTTTTACGCCCTATCTTATCGCTAAGCGAACCAAACACAACAAAAAACGGGGTAGCAATTAACAATGCTATTGCTATTATTAAGTTAGACTGCACAAACTCTATGCTCATTGTTTTTTGTATAAACGATAAAGCATAAAACTGCCCCGTGTACCATATTACCCCCTGACCTGCTGTAGCACCAAATAGTGCCAGCAAAACCATTTTCAGATTCTCTTTTTGTACAAAGCTTTCTTTAAGTGGATTAGCAGATGTTTTACCTTCTGACTTTAACTTGGCAAACAAAGGCGATTCGTGCATTTTCATACGTATGTAAACCGACAAGGCTACCAGAAAAGCTGAAACCAGAAATGGTATTCGCCAGCCCCAGTCTTTAAATACCTCGGGGCCTAACGTTTGTCGCACAATTAATATTACGCCCAGCGAAACAAATAAACCGAGAGTAGCTGTTGTTTGTATAAAGCTTGTAAAAAAACCACGGCGCCCAACCGGCGAATGTTCAGCCACATAAGTTGCGGCACCACCATATTCGCCGCCCAGTGCAAGCCCCTGTACCAGGCGAAGCAAAAGCACGGTCATTGGTGCAATTACTCCAATAGTAGCATAACCGGGTATTAAACCTATAGCGAAAGTAGAGCCACCCATAAGCAGTAGCGTAACTAAAAAAGTGTACTTACGCCCTACTATATCGCCAAGGCGACCAAACACCAATGCACCAAATGGGCGGACTATAAAGCCTGCGGCAAATGTTGCCAGTGTGGCTAAAAATGCAGCAGTAGGGTTTTCTTTAGGAAAAAACTGTTCAGATATAATTGCTGCCAGGCTACCGAAGATGTAAAAATCGTACCACTCTATAAGCGTACCAACCGATGATGCGCTTATAACACTCCATATACCTTTAGGAGATGAATTATTACTCATGTGTTTTTGTTTAATAGTTATTTATAAATATGCCTGAAATTGCAATGTAAATTCGCCTTTGCGGTATTTGTTTACTATGTCCCCATATTTGTTTGCCGGGTTGGCATAATCAAAACCTGGGCGTAACCTATAGTTAAAAGTAATTTTACAGTGGTGGGCATGTAGCAACCAGTTAACGCCAGCGTCGTACACTATAACAGGATCCTTTAAGCGTTGATATTTAGCAATTGCCACGTCGCTGTAAACCTGAAACTTACCCACCTTTTTAGTGGCGGGCAACATAAAACCAGCCTCTGTGTAAAAAACATGGCCTGTGCCAACTGTAGGAAACGAATTACCTGCACCATTAAACGTAACACCACCAGTAGTGCCATTCGCTGGATTTGATATACCAATATTGCGTACAAAGTTAGGGCCCATGTTAAAATAGTAATACACAGCATATAAAGTAAGTGCCGTATTCATTGCCTTCTTAAATGGCATATCTAAAAACACATCACCTGATATTGCATACTGTTTGCTTATAACCGTATCGTAGCCGGTTGGCGCAGCAACATTACGTTGTAACCACCACATAGAGTTGGGCTGAAAATCGAAGCCAGCCCCTATGTTGAATACCTTTTTGCTGCCAAAATACGACCCAACGGTATAAGGCAACAAAAATGCTTCCTTATCGAAAAACTGATACTGAAAATAGCCATTTACTGCCGGCGATAAATG